>CAJOMO010000036.1 GCA_905235685.1 uncultured Selenomonadaceae bacterium | reverse complement strand
ATTCGAGCGTGGCGGCGGTTTTGCTTAGCAAGGCTGTTGGTAAAAATTTGACGTGCGTATTCGTCGATCATGGACTTTTGCGCAAAAATGAGGCGGCGGAAGTTGAGGCGGCTTTTCAAAATTACGATTTGAATTTTATCAAGATTGACGCGGGCGAAAGATTTTTGGCGAAACTTAGCGGCGTCACCGAGCCCGAACGCAAGCGCAAAATTATTGGCGAAGAATTTATCCGCGTGTTTGAGGAAGTTGCCAAAAAAATTGGCGCGATAGATTTTCTTGTGCAAGGAACGATTTATCCCGATGTGATTGAAAGCGGCTTGGGTAAATCCGCCGTGATTAAATCGCACCACAACGTCGGCGGATTGCCAGATATTATTAACTTCAAAGAAATTGTTGAACCGCTGCGGCTGCTTTTCAAAGACGAAGTGCGCGAGGCGGGGCGTCAACTCGGTTTGCCGGAAAATATTGTTGCGCGTCAGCCGTTCCCTGGTCCAGGTTTGGGCATTCGGATTATCGGCGAAGTTACGGCGGAAAAAGTTAAGATTGTGCAGGACGCCGATTTTATTTACCGCGAAGAAATTGCGAAGGCGAAAATTCCGCTCAGCCAATATTTTGCCGCGCTAACTAATATGCGCTCGGTGGGCGTTATGGGCGACGGGCGCACTTACGATTTTGCCGTTGTTCTTCGCGCAGTTTTGACCAGCGATTTTATGACGGCGGAGGCGGCGCAGCTTGATTGGAATGTTTTAAATACCGTGGCGAATCGGATTGTCAATGAAGTTAAAGGCGTCAACCGCGTGCTTTACGATTGCACTTCCAAACCGCCCGCGACGATTGAGCTTGAATAAATGTTGACTGAAATTTTGTCCGCGAATATTAATCTGACTGAAAATCAGCTCGCGCAGTTCCAAAAATTTTATGAGCTGGTTATCGCGTGGAACGAAAAAATTAATCTGACCGCCATCACCGACGAAAAGGAATTTGCGATTAAGCACGTGATTGATTCGCTCAGCATTTGGGACGCGAAAAAATTTGCCGCGGCGAAAAATCTGCTTGACGTTGGGACGGGCGCGGGTTTCCCTGCCATTCCGATTAAAATTTTTCAGCCGGAAATTGAAATTGTGCTGTTGGATTCTTTGAACAAGCGGATTAATTTTCTGCGCGAAGTTGTCGGCGAGTTGAAATTGAGCGGCGTTGAATTTTTGCACGGTCGCGCAGAGGATTTTGCTCATCAGAATAATTTTCGTGAGAAATTCGATTTAGTGACGGCGCGGGCGGTTGCGCGGCTTAATGTTTTGGCTGAATATTGTTTGCCGTTCGTGAAAATCGGCGGGACTTTCGCGGCGATGAAGGGCAAAAATTTTCGCGAAGAAATTTCTGAGGCTGAAGCGGCAATTAAGATTTTGGGCGGCGGCGAAATTATTTGCGCTGAAAAAAATCTGCCGGAAATTCCCGACGCGCGCGCTGTCATTTACATTGACAAGAAAAATTTCACGCCGAAAAAATATCCGCGCAAAGCCGGTACGCCCGCGAAATTTCCCATTGCTTAAAGGGATTTTCTTTCGCAAGTCGAATTTTATGGCGAGGTGATTTCCTTGAAGACGAAAAAATTTTTTGTTGGCGCGGCGGCGGCGCTGGCTTTGTTCATAAATATTCCGCAAGTTTCAGCCGAAGACGAAGAAGTTATTCCTTTCAAAACTCAGCC
Source organism: uncultured Selenomonadaceae bacterium (assembly GCA_905235685.1). GTDB lineage: Bacteria > Bacillota > Negativicutes > Selenomonadales > Selenomonadaceae > Quinella. The sequence goes on along the minus strand of CAJOMO010000036.1, from coordinate 19,147 downwards.
GAACGAAAATAACCGCGTGATAATTGAGCCGAAAAAAAAGCCTGTTCGTATCGTTAAACCTACAAAAACTGAACCCGTTGCGCCTGTTGAAGAGCCGATAAGAATGCCGCGCGGGGGCGACGAATTTATCAACATGGACGAGCCCGAAAATTTTGCTCAACCAGAAAACCTTGAGCAAACCGATAGAAATTCTCGGAAAACCGGCAAACAGAAAATTAAAATCGAAAAGGCGCGCTTCGTTAAAATCGCGGTTGACGACGCCTATGTTTATTATCTTGACCGGCAGAGCATTGCCTGGAAACGCATTCCGTATTCCGCCAGCGAATATATGATTGATTTTTGGGTGCGAATGATTGAGCTGAATCCGGATATGTCGGACGTTCCGGAAGATTTGTACGACTACATAAACGACCCCAGTAGCGGCGAAGTGGAGGTTGCGCGTGAGCAAAATGTTCAGTACGATCCGGTTGACGTTGAAGTTTTGCAACACAAAAAATATTTCCTCGAACATTATTACGCGCGCCCGAAAACTAAGCAGATTCAATTTCTGTGCGAATTGGAAGTTATTGGGCGCCCGCAAAATACCATTTCCGAGCGCGAATACGAATATAAAAATTGGGAAAATCTCGTTCCCAGCAGTATCGAATCTCTGATTTACAAGGCGGCTGTCAAGGAAGCGGGCAAGAGCGGCAACGCTGAAAATGGCAGAATGAGCGGCGTTGACGTTATCGAAGAATATTTGAGAATTTCTTTGCGCTGAATTTATATTTCAAATAAAAAAAGCCGTACGTTTTAGCGCGTACGGTTAATTTTTTTATTCAAGCGTCATAGCAATTTCGTCGCAGTTCGGGAATTTTTTACATTCAATGCAATCTGTCCAAATTTTGTGAGGCAAAGATTCACGCGGCACAGTTATAAAACCCAGGCTTTGAAAAAATTTAGGCTGATAAGTCAGCGTAAAAAATTTCTTGACGCCAACTGCGCGACCGACTTCAATTAATCGCTTGACAATTTCGCCGCCGATACCTTGACGGTGAAAATCCTGGTGAACAGCCATTGAGCGAATCTCGGCAAGTTCGTTCCAGGTTGTGTGAAGTGCGCCGCAACCGACGATTTTGCCGCTGTCGATTTCTTCAGCAACAAAAAATTCGCGCAGAATTTCATAAAGCACGTTGTGAGTTTTCGGGAGCATAAGTCCCTGCGCGGCGTATCCATTTATCAGATTAAAAATATTTTCCACGTCAGCGAAAGTGGCGGCTCTGTATTTAAACAAATTTTCAACCTTCCTTGAATGTGTTATAATCTAAAAAATTTTCGAGGAGCTGATTTTATGGCGGAGTATTACGAGGCTTGCCCGCGCTGCGGCAGGACGAATTTTGGCGAGATTTTACACTGTAAACGTTGCGGGACGGAATTTTGCACGGTTTGTATCGGCAAGCGCACCTTGCCCGACGGTACGAAATACGAATGCTGCCCGCGCTGCGGCGCTGAATACGACGAAGACGACGATACAATTTACGTCGTCGTCACTGAAAAACAAAATGCTAAAAATCGGCGCTAGGGCAAACTTTTTTCAATGGACACTCTGAACATTTTGGACTGCGCGAAGTGCAAATTAATCTGCCGTGCCAAATGAGCCAATGATGCGCGTCCGCCCATTTTTCTTTGGGAATAATTTTTTGCAAGCCGAGTTCGACTTCAAGCGGAGTTTCGCCCTCGGCTAATTTTGTGCGATTGGCGAGTCTGAAAACGTGCGTGTCAACGGCAATGGCGGGAATTTTAAACGCCACGCTGGCAACCACATTTGCAGTTTTGCGCCCGACGCCAGGAAGTTTTATCAGTTCGTCAAAATCAGCCGGAACTTCGCCACCGTATTCGCGCAGGAGCATTTCCGCCGCGCCGATAATATGTTTAGCCTTCGAGCGAAAATAGCCGCACGGTCGAATAATTTTTTCCAATTCGGTTTGACCCAGCGCAATAATTTTTTCGGGCGTATTGGCGATTTGAAATAATTCAGCCGTAACCAAATTGACGCGCTTATCCGTGCATTGAGCCGATAAAATCACCGCTACAAGCAATTCGAAATTTGAGCCAAATTTTAATTCCGGAATCGCGCCGCTGTAAGTTTCTTCCAAAATCCGCAGTTCTTCAAGCCTAAAATCTGTCATAGCCTAATCCTCGCGCGTAAAAACCAATTCCAAATACGGCAATTCTTTAAAGCCGAGATTTTTATAAACAGCCAATGCCTTCGAATTTTCGTGCTCAGCCTCCAGCCGCAAAATTTTATCCGGATAAAATTCCTTGACGTACCGAAGAAATTTCGTGCCCAAGCCGCGCCCGCGATATTCCGGCTCAATAAAAATATCTTCAATCCAAATACATTCGCCGCCAAATTCGGTGGAATAACTTTTCGCGAGCATACCGTAACCGATAATTTTTTCCGCGTCCAAAAAAACAAAGCCTTCGATATATGCCGAGCCGCTTAAACAATTTTCAACATTCGCCGCGTAAATTTTTTCAGAGCCATTCGTTATCAGTGCGGGCGAATTGTAAAATCTGCGCATCATTCCCAAAACCGCGTTAAAATCTTCGCGCAGGATTTTTCTAATTTCAAACATTTAATTTGTCAAACTCCTAACCGGCGCGGGAATCCGCCCGCCGCGCGCAATGAACGCCTCACTGCTCCAATTATTTCTAACCGAAACAATCGGACAATAGCCCAGCAAGCCGCCAAATTCAACCACGTCACCAATTTTCGCATTCGGCACGGGAATTATCCGAACGGCGGTAGTTTTGTTATTGACAACGCCAATAGCCGCCTCGTCCGCAATAATGCCGCTAATCGTCGCCGCGCTCACGTCGCCCGCAACCGCTATCATATCCAAGCCAACGCTGCATACGCACGTCATAGCCTCAAGTTTTTCAATCGACAGGCTGCCGATATTCACGGCGTTAATCATGCCTTCGTCTTCGCTGACCGGAATAAACGCGCCGCTCAAACCGCCAACGTGCGAACTAGCCATTAAGCCGCCTTTTTTAACAGCATCATTTAACAGAGCCAGAGCCGCCGTCGTACCAGGCGCGCCGCAAGCCTCTAAGCCCATTTCTTCCAAAATCCGCGCGACCGAATCACCAACAGCCGGTGTCGGTGCGAGCGATAAATCCACAATTCCAAATTGAACGCCCAAACGCCGCGAAGCCTCCTGCGCGACCAATTGACCAACACGCGTAATTTTAAACGCAGTCTTTTTAATCGTCTCGGCAATTTCAGTAAAATTCGCGCCCTTCAAATCTTCCAGCGCGTGCTTGACAACACCAGGACCGCTGACGCCAACATTTATAACCGTGTCAGCCTCCGAAACCCCGAACGCGCCCGCCATAAATGGATTGTCATTCGGCGCATTCGCAAAAATAACCAGCTTAGCACAGCCAATAGCCTGTTTGTCGCGCGTCAATTCAGCGGTACGTTTCAAAATTTCGCCCATTTCGCGCACGCAGTCCATATTAATGCCCGCCTTAGTCGACGCCAAATTAACCGAACTGCAAACCAAATCCGTTGCCGCCAATGCTTGCGGAATCGACTCAATCAAAATTCTGTCGCCGCGCGTGTAACCTTTCTCAACCAACGCGCTGAATCCGCCGATAAAATTTACGCCAACTTCTTTAGCCGCCCTGTCCAAAGTTTCGGCAACCGGAACGTAGCTGTCGGTTTTGCAGGAGTCCGCCGCAATGGCAACCGGCGTCACCGAAATTCGCTTGTTGATAATCGGCACGCCATATTCCGCTTCAATATCTTCGCCGGTTTTAACGAGAAATTCAGCAGTCTTTGTAATTTTATCGTAAACGTTGCGGCAAAATTCGTGAAGGTTGGGGTGCGCGCAGTCACGCAAAGAAATTCCCATCGTTATCGTCCGCACGTCCAATTTATTTTCCGTTATCATCCGGTTTGTTTCAAGAATATCTTCAATGGTTATCAAAGTTTTAGCCTCCGTCAAAATTTATCTTCAAATTTTATCAAAAACTTTGTCGAAGTCAAGAAACATTTTAACTTGATTTTTGCGCGCGCGGTAATTAAAATATATGGAGTTTTTTTAAATTAATGAGGTGGTATTTTAAATGGGACATCCTGTAACAACAAACCCGCTCATAATCATGATGATTAATATGACGGTGGTATTTGTCGTGCTGGTTTCGCTGAGTTTCTTGATTAATTTGATTCACATGGTAGATCCGACGAAACAGCCGGAAGTCAAGGAAGACGAAGGCGAAGCTGAAACGGCGGCGATAGTTTCAAAATTGCAAGCCGCGCCGAAAGTTGAGCCCGAACCCGCGCCGGTTGTCGAAGAAGGCATACCGCCCGAAGTTATCGTTGCAATTTCGGCGGCTATTGCGTGCTGTGGTATTTCCGGCAATGTTCGCGCAGTGCGTGTTGTCAATAATAGTAAATCCGCGTGGCGGCAAAATGCGCTCGCAAGCGGTTTGACGAACGTTTAAGGGGGCGCGGCAGTTGGAATTTTTTAATGCATTTTCAGTATCGTTGCAGGCGGTTTGGAATGACAGCGGCTTTTCGGCTTTCACCGTCGGCAACGGAATTATGATAATCGTAGGAATTTTACTTTTGTATATGGCGTTCGTCAAAGAATTTGAGCCGCTGCTTTTAGGTCCAATCGCATTTGGCTGCATACTGGCGAATTTTCCGAACACAGGATTTTTCGGCGAAGAAATGAACGTTATGCAGGCGATTCGCTACGGCATAAACTACGAAATTTTCCCGCCGTTAATTTTCTTAGGTATCGGCGCAATGACAGATTTTGGACCACTTTTGGCGCGTCCTTCGACTTTACTTTTGGGCGCGGCGGCGCAAATCGGCGTATTCGTTGCATTAGCCGGCGCAATGATTGTCGGCTTTGATATCAAAGAGGCGGCGGCAATTGGAATTATCGGCGGCGCTGACGGACCTACTTCAATTTATCTGTCAATAAAATTAGCTCCGCATTTGCTCGGCGCAATCGCAGTTGCGGCGTATACTTATATGTCGCTCGTACCGATGATTCAGCCGCCAATCATGAAGGCTTTAACTTCACAAAAAGAGCGCGAAATTGTTATGACGGAACTTCGCACTGTTACAAAATTTGAGCGCGTAGTTTTCCCCGTGGTTGTCACAATTTTTATCAGCCTGCTCTTGCCGCCAATCGCCGCGTTGTTGGGAATGTTAATGTTAGGAAACCTCCTGCGCGAAAGTGGCGTAACAGACAGACTTTCGGACACCGCGCAAAATTCACTGTGCAATATCGTAACAATTTTCTTAGCAACAGGCACGGGCATGACGATGAACGCGAAAGATTTTCTTGTTCCTGAAACTTTGTTGATAATCTGCTTAGGCTTAGTGGCGTTTATGGGCGGAACTGCCGGCGGCGTCATTTTCGGAAAAATTATGTGCAGAATGTCCGGCTGGAAAGTTAATCCGCTTATCGGCTCGGCGGGCGTTTCCGCTGTTCCAATGGCGGCGCGCGTTAGTCAAATCGTCGGTATGAAGTCTAAGCCTGGCAATTATCTTTTAATGCACGCCATGGGGCCGAATGTTGCGGGCGTTATCGGTACGGCTGTTGCCGCCGGTACTATGCTTGCCATGCTCAAATAAATTCTGCAACTTTGAAGGATAAATATTATTCGCGGCGAAATGTAATTTAGTTAAAGAATTTGTGGGGGCGATTTAATGGCAAACGATAAAGCACGCCGAGGCGACGAGACTGCCGGCGATAAAAAAGGTATTCTGCTTGAAACCGGTACTAACGAATTTGAAATTGTCGAGTTCAGCATTGGCAAAGTTAATTACGGTATAAACGTTGCGAAAGTCCGTGAAGTCATTCAGCGCGCGCCGGTTACCGCAATGCCGCAGGCTCACCCGTACATTGACGGGCTTTTTACCCTGCGCGGCAAAGCTATTCCGCTTGTCAATCTTCCGCGCTGCTTAAATGTGGCGTCCGGCGAAGAAGCTAAAAATATTATCGTTACTGAAATTAATAATTACGGTATCGGCTTTTTGGTGGAAAATGTTTCGCGTATCCACAGAATTTCCTGGAAAGATATGGAACCCGCGCCCGAAGTCGGCGACCAATCCCGCGTCGTCGGTATTATCAAAATGAGCGACCGAATTGTCCTCTTGCTTGACTTCGAAACGATTATTGCGGAAATTAATCCGGAAATTAACGCGAAACTTACCACGGTTGAAGACGCCACCGAAGATACCCGTTCGATGCGCTCAAATATTCACGTGGTTGTTGCGGAAGATTCGGCTATGCTGCGCGATTTGCTTGTTACGACTTTGCACGATTCGGGCTACAGATTTGTTCGCGATTTCGGCAACGGTATGGATGCCTGGGAATATCTGCGCACTCTTGCCAACAAAGACGGTCCTATCCATATGCACGTGGGTATCATTGTTTCCGACGTTGAAATGCCGAAAATGGACGGGCACAGACTTTTGAAACTCGTCCGCGATAACGACCGCCTGCATGAAGTTCCATTTGTGCTGTTTTCGTCTTTGATTAGTGAAGAAATGCGCTTGAAGGGCGAGTCCCTCGGCGCGAGCGCTCAAATTTCTAAGCCGGAAATTAATCAGCTCATTGACATTCTCGACAAGCTGATTTTCGGCAAAACTTTGAAGCCGGTACAAGAATAATTTCGACGAATATTTTGTTTCAGTGAAAATGCATTCGTTAAAGCGAGTGCGTTTTTTTTTTAAGGAAGTGACGCCATGCAAAAAAATCTTACCGCCGCAGAAAAAATTTCTGATTTGTTGCAGAGCAATTCTAATTTGGAAATTTCAAATCCGTACAGTTTGAAAAGCGACGAACTTGAAACTAATGAAATCTGCTTTTACAAAATAAACCTGCTGACTTTCGACGAAGAATATCCGCACCGCGAGGCGTTTGAAAATGTTTTGCAGAGCCTTGATAACGCCGCTTTTAATTTCGTGTACATCTTAAGCGGCGACGAACGCGGCATCGAACTTTATATCGGTGTGGTGAAAAATCACAACGAAAATCAGCCCGTCCTCGGCAAACTTTTGAACGCGGCGAATTACGGAAAAAATATCGCGGGCGCATTTGCGGGGAATTTCGGCGGCAGTTCCCTTGAAAAATTAACCGATCAAAATCTGTCAAACGCCGTCATAAATTCTGCGCGACAATTCAAAAACGCCGGCGTCATTGTCGGTATCCCGTCCGTCAACGAAACCAAAGACAGCAAATACGGTTTCCAGGGGATTGACAGGCTGATAAACAGTATGCTCGGCGCGAAATGGCGAATCGTGGTTGTCTGCGAGCCGGTTGATAAATCTGAAATTGCAAAAATCCGCAGCGAAGTTTACAATCTTTACAACGAATTAGCGCCGCTCGCCCGTCAATCCGTTCAAAAATCCACCAGCAGCAACCAGACGCTGAGCCGCGGCACAAACGAATCGACGGCTAAGGGCGTAAATTATTCCAACAGCGACAGTTCGTCCGATTCGCACGGCAAACAAAATGACAGCGCAAATTCGAGCCACTCCGACCAAAAAAGCAGTTCCTACGGCGAAAGTACGACGAAAACCACCGGCAGCAATGAAAGTACCGGCGTCAGCTCCGGCAGTTCCAGCGCGGTTACTTTGGAAATTGCGAATAAGCAGGCGGCGGAAATTATTGACTACATCGACAACGAACTTTTGGAGCGCGTAAAAATTGGATTCAGCCGCGGCTTTTTCAAGACTTCGATTTATTATATGGGCGAAAAGCCGATTGACGCCGAGCGCCTCAAAGTTGGAATTATTTCACTGTTTCAAGGCAGCGGTTCATCGTACAGCCCCCTTCGCGCGTATCCGCTGAATGTCGAACGAGATTTTAAAATTTTGAACAGCTACCAAAGTTTTTACGTAAGCAACGAAAATAATTTGCCGGAAAAATTGACGCTTGCAAGCCGCCCGCATTTCGACAGCCGCCTCGGTTTGAATACCTATTTGACGTCGGGCGAAGTCAGCCTAATCGCCGGTTTGCCGCAAAAAGAAATTCCTGGTATCACCGTCAAAGAAAGCGTCGAATTTGGCTTGAATTTTAATCAGACTGACGGCGAAATTATTTTGGGCAACCTTATTCAGAAGGGGCGCGAATTGCCCAGTATTCCAATGAAAATCAGCCGCGAAGTTTTGAGCAAGCACGTCTTTATCGCGGGCGTGACGGGTTCGGGCAAAACCACGACTTGCCAAAAACTTTTGACGGAAGCCGCGGTTAAATTTTTGGTGATTGAGCCGGCGAAAACTGAGTACCGCGCGCTGATAAATTCGCCGCAATTCGGCAATGTCGTTGTCTTTACGGTTGGCGACGAATTGACTGCGCCTTTTCGGCTGAATCCGTTTGAGTTGGTGCGCGGCGAAAGTGTTTCTGCTCACGTCGATATGTTGAAGGCAACTTTCACTTCGTCTTTCCCAATGGAGGCGTCGATGCCGCAGATTTTGGAAGAGGCGATTTATAAAATTTACGAAGACAAGGGCTGGGACGTCGACACGAATAAAAATTATCTGATTGAGGCGCGCGCCGATTATAAAATTGGCGATGAATTTCGCGCAGAATTTGATACTTTTCCGACACTGACGGATTTTTTGACGGCGCTTGAAAAAATTGTTGAAACTAAAGGATTCAGCGACCGCCTGCGCGACGATTACCGCGGCTCGTTGATTAGCCGATTTTCAAATTTGACGAAAGGCTCAAAGGGCGCGCTTTTCAACTGCCGCCGCTCGATTGATTTTGAAAAACTGATTAATCAAAACGTCGTCATTGAAATGGAAAATTTAAAATCCGCGGAAGATAAGGCGCTGCTAATGGGATTTATTTTGACGCGGCTGGCGGCGGTTATCAAACGGCGGCACAAACTTGATAAAAATTTTCGGCACATAACGCTGATTGAAGAGGCGCACCGGCTTTTGTCGAAAGTCGAATTGAGCGACGGCGGCTCGAAGCGAACGGCGGTTGAAACTTTCACAGATTTACTTGCCGAAATTCGCAAATACGGCGAAAGTCTGATAATCGTTGATCAGATACCGAATAAACTTGCGCCGGAAGTGCTGAAGAATACCAATACGAAAATTATTCACCGGCTTTTTGCACGCGACGATAAAGAATCCGTGGGCGATACGATGTTGATGGACGATAAGCAGAAAGAATATTTATCGGCGCTGGAAACCGGACAGGCGATTATTTTCAGCGAAGGAATGCGCCGCCCCGCGCACGTCAAAATTCAAAGCGTGACTGATACCGGCGACGGCGTTGTCGAAAATGACGCCGTGAAATCGCAGTTCGTCAAAAATTTTGGCGCGTGGTATCGTGATTTGGAAATTTCGCGCAGATTTAATCGGGCGGTTTACGATTTGCTGAAAAAAATTGCGGTTGAATTTATCGACAAAAATTCATTGGAAATTGAAACTTTCAACGCGGCGGCGAAAATTCGTTCGGCGGTGAAAAATTTCTGCGCGACCTTCGACTTCGAGGAAATTGCGGCGGCGGAAATTTCGAAATATCTTGCGGCAGAATTTACAAGACTCAAAGCAGGTGATAAAATTTTTGAGCGGCGGCTTGAGAATTTTTTGAATCTGCTGCTGAGCGATTTTGATTTGGAAAAAATTTCGGGCGACAGGGAAAATTTGAAGTTGCTGATAAATATTAAGCGAAAATTTTAATGCGGGGGGAATTTGCATGTCAATCTTTGGAGCAATTTTTTCGGGAATAAGTAGCGTGCTTAGCGTGGTGGCGAATGCATTTACGCCGCTGTTGGTGAAAATTCTCGGACCGGCGCTTGAGAAACTCGGGCGGGCGTTCGAGGCTTTTTTCAAAGAATTGGGCTTGATTGAGCCGGAAGAGAAAGTTGAAGAAATTGGCGACCGCGCATTGCAGGCGGAAGTCGACGAAATTAATCCGGTTAAAATTGAAACTTTCGACAACCACGAAAAATATTTGGCGGCGCTCAAAGAATATGAGCCGAACCCCGAACAATCCGCGCTGATTCCGGTTGACGATAAACTCCACAAAGGGCTTGAGGTTTTAATGGGGCTGGCTATTTCGCGCTACGGGCAGTCTATGAGCGAATTTGGGCAGATTATTTTGAACAACCCCGAATTTTACAGTCAATTTGGCAGGCTGGCGGAAATCGGCAGCATTGCGCGCGACAAAACTGAAACTTTCGCCGATATCGTGAATTACATTGCGGGCAAGAGCATGAGCAGCGAAAAAACTGACACGGCGATTGACGCGCTCGTTGACGTTGAGAAAAAAGTTAACCCCGAGGCAACCGACGCCGAGATTTTGAAAACTGTCAGCGATTTAAAGAAGTGAGGCGATAACTTTGCTGCAATTTTTTTTGGTTATCTGCAAAAATCGGTTTTACGTTTACCGCGCGGACGGCAGGGCTGAATATTTCGGCGGCAATTCTTATTTCGAATATGAGCAAAGCAAAATTCGCGAGGCGGCGGCTCAGCTTGTCGAGGAAATTTTGAGCAACAATAATCTTTCCGACAGAAACGATTTACAATTTGCGCTTGTCGAAAACAGCGACGGCGTGCGAAATGAGATTGTGCTGAAGGAACTGCAGAATTTGGTTGTTCAGCGTTACGCGGTGAATGATTTGGTTTACGCGGCGATGGTGGATTTGGCGAAAAATCCCGCGCTGTATATTCGCGAATTGGGCGTAAATTATGACGGCGAAAGTTACCATTTGGACGCGAATAATCCGATGTGGCGCGGCGTTTACAGTTTATTGGCGTTGACGATTGAGCCGCTTGAATTGTTGAAACAAATTCGCTGAGGAGGCAATTTTATGGAAAAAATTATTTGTGGCAAATGTCACGCCGAAAATTATGCAAAGCGGCATTTCTGCGCGAAGTGCGGGGCTTTTTTGCACGCGGATTTTGACGCGAAAGTTTATGCGTTGCCGGAAGTAAAAATGATGCGCGTTGTGGAAAATCTTTTGAGAGTTCCGCATCAACCGATAAATTGGGACGACGTGACGGACGCTTACACGGCGCAAGTCGAAAAGTGGCAGGCGCTTTTCAATGTTCCTGGAATGGGCGCGGAAACAAATTCTGCGGTCGTTGAGAAGATTGAAGATTTTTTGAATCTGTGCCGCAACGCCGATTTTCAAATTGCCTTCGTGGGTACGATTAAAACGGGCAAATCGACGCTGATAAACGCGCTTTTGGGCAAAGAATACGCGTCAATGGACGTGACGCCGGAAACAGCCGCCTTGACGAAATTTCGGGCAAGCCCGCGCGATTATGTTGACGTAACTTTTTACACACAGCAAGAGTGGGACAAACTTTGGGCTTCGCGTTCCAAAGGCGCAACTGATTTTATGCAGGAATATGAGCGGCTCGACGGCGACGCGCATAAATCGAAATGGATTAATAAGCCGCCGCGCCATATCGAAATGCCCAATGAAAATATTCAGCAGGAATTAAAAATCTGGTCGAGTTCACAGCGCGTTGAACATTATTTCGTCAAGGAAATTGAAGTTGGAATTTCGACGCTGCCGCGGGATTTTCCGGCGCAGGTTGTGTTCGTCGACACGCCAGGGCTATCAGATCCGGTTGCGTATCGTTCGGAGCTTACGAAAAATTATATTCGGCGGGCAAATGCGGTTTTCGTTTGCGTCGAGGCGCAGAAAATGATGTTCGAGGAAATGAACACAATTCAATCGGTAATGTCGCTGTCTTCGCACGACAAGAGCAAAGTTTTCGTCATAGCCACGCATTGGGACACGCTCCACGACCCCGAAACGGATTGGGCAAAGCAGAAAAATTTTTACATTCGGCGCTTAACCGGCAAAGCTTTTTATGACAATCAGCAAATGGCGGCGGAAAATATTTTGTATTCGGCGGCGTACATTTATAATCTGTGTAAAAATTTCCACGCGCTTGACCCGAACGACAGGGCTGACAAGCGGAAGATTCGCACGCTTGAAGATTTCGGCGATTATTTTGAATGTGAGCCCGACGATTTGCGGACGATTGGCGAAAAGACTAACATTGTGGCGATTCGGAAAATCATTCGCGACCGGCTTGCGGCGAATTACAGAAAAATTTTGGCGGGCGATATTAAGAAAAAATTTATGGACGTGAATTTTAATCTTAACCGCGTGACCAGCGAAAACCGCAAAAGTATGACTGAGCGCTTAGAGGCGTCCTACGCTGACGAACAGGAATTAGCCGCGAAATTGGACGAACAGCGCCAAAAATGCGATAACGTCCGGCAAGTTTCCGACCAGCTCAATGAGATTATGCGCAAAGTTAAATTCAAGACTAAGGCGCGCGCCGATGTCATTTGCGGCAAACTTCGTAAAAAGTTGAGCGACGCTAAAAAATGAGCGCGTCAATAACTTTGCGGGAAATTTCCGCGAAATTGGATTATGGGCTGGTTGGTGACGGCGCGTTGAAAATTTCTTCGCTGAAATATGCGGCGGAGGCGGGCGAAAATTCGCTGGCGGTTGTTTTAAATGACAAAGAGGCGGTTGAAACTGCGGCGCGGGCGATTTTGACGACGCCGAGGATTTTGCCGATTGATAAAACTTTCCTGTACTGCAATTTCAAAAAAATCAGCGCGGCGATTGTCGAAGTTGCGCGGCTGATGATTGATGCCGGAATTTATCCCGATTACGAAAAGAATTTTGAGCAAATCGAAAAGCACTGCGCGATGTTCGGGAAAAATTTTGAGATTGGCGAAGGCAGCGCTGTCGGGGCTTTTGCAAATATCGGCGAAAATGTTAAAATCGGCAGGAATTGTAAAATCGGCGCGGGCGTTTATATCGGCTCTGACAGCGTGATTGGCGACGGCGTAAAAATTCATTCGGGGGCGCGGATTGGCGCGAATTGTCATTATCATTTTACGCAGAATCGCAAGCAGAAAAGTTTTTGCGGGATTGGGCGGGCGCTGATTGAAGACGGCGTTGAAATTGGCTACAATACGGTTATTCAGCGCGGCTCTTTGTCCGATACGGTGATTGGCGCGGGAACGATTATCGGCAATTTGGTTGAGATTGGGCACGACGTGAAAATTGGCAAAGACTGCTTGATAGTTTCGCAGGCGGGAATATGCGGCGGCGTAGTGATTGGTGAGCGCGTTCAGATTTACGGGCAAGCCGGAATTGCCGACAGGGTTAAAATCGGCAGCGACGCGACGATTATGGCGAAATCCGGCGTTACCAAAGACATTCGCGCAGGGCAAGTTGTTTCGGGGATGTTCAGCCGCAACCATTTGGACGAATTGAAACGGCAGGCTAAATTTAGAAAACTTACCGAGGAGGAATAAATTATGGGCGGAGGCGGCGGTGGCTGCGGAGATTTTTGTTGCATTACGCATTGCGGCTTTTGCTGTGTTTTTAAATGCAGTGACTGCGGCGATTGTTGCGTGGGTCATTGCAGCGGCGATTGTGGCGGTACTCGAGTTTCAAGTGGCGGCGGTGGCGGTTGTTCCGATTATCAAGAAGATCGGCAAACCAAACACGCAGCGACTATTGCTAACGAATTGGCGGAAATGAAGGCGCGCTCGACTACCGACGCTAAGCGCGAAGAGGACGCCATTCTCAAAGACATTAACGAAACTATGGACGAATTTATTGATTGGCTTCAAAAAGTTAACAGCCAACCGTACGGCGGGCGCGCGCTGAATATCAATATCGCCAAAATCAACGAACTCAATGACGAATTGCGCGGCGCGGTTATCGGCTCAATCGGCAAATATCTCGACGAAAAACTTGTTATGACTGACGAAAACGTCAAAAATATTCTTTCCGAAACCAACGACAGGAAACGCAAGAAAAACTTTGACAATTTTTATCAACAAACTCTGCGCGACGCCATTCGCAAGCTAATTAAAATTATCGAGGATTCCGTTCAAAAACAATCCGAAAGTATCGAGCACGAAATTCAAAATCGTATAAATGAAGTTCGGCAAAGTATGACGGCGGAAACTGACGCCTTCGAGGAACTTCAGCAGATTAAGCAGCAGAAAAATTCGGGCATGGCGGAAAAGCGCGTCGAATATATGTACTACGAAAATCTGTGCGATATTATGTTCGACCAGCTCAGAATTTCCGGAATTAAAAGGTGATTCGCTATGCTTAGTCTTATTTCCGGCAATGAAAATATTCTCGCGCTGATGTACGCCATGTCGGGCGATTTCGATTTGAAAGATAATTCCGCGCGGCTGAAAAATCTTCGCGCAGTTATCGAAAATTCGGCGGAAGTCAAGCCGTCGGTTTTCAATTATCACGTTGAGGCGGCGGAAAAAATTTTGCTGTACAATTCGCTTTACAATTCGCTGACGTGGCTTGAGCCCGAAGAATTTGCTCAAATTGGCGGCGAAATTTCCAATGACGAATTGCGGCAGAGTTTTCTTGAAAACGGAATTTGCGTGGCGGCGAATGTTGACGAGCGGGCGAATTATCGCAAGTGGCGGATTCTTTTTCAAAAAACCTCCGAGCATTTGTCCGTGAATATCACCACGACGCTGAAATGCAACGCGCGCTGTGCTTATTGTTATGAGCGCGGCGTCAAGCACGTGGACTTCGACGAAACGAAAATTGACGCGCTGATAGATTTTATTAAGCGGCACAAAAAAAGTGCGCCGGTCAAGCTGAATTGGTTTGGCGGCGAACCTTTTATGAATCCAAAACTGATTGACACCGTGACGCAGCGGCTCGGCGAATTGGGCTTACAATTTTTCTGCTACGCCATTACTAACGGAAATTTATTGACGCGGCAAATTATCAAGACGAAATTCAAGCAGTGGCACATTCGCGGCGTTCAGATAACTTTGGACGGCACGGCGGAGCAGTACGCGGCGCGCAAAAATTATACCGGCAATCAGCGCGACGTTTTCAAAAAATTTTTAAACCGCATTCAGTGGCTTGCCGAAGCGAATATTCACGTGGACGTGCGGCTTAATGTCGACCGGCAAAATCTGCGCGATATGCTCAATCTGATTTATATTCTGCAGGCGCGTTTCGACGGCGAAAAAAATATTTGTTATTATCCGGCGTTCGTGACGGGCTTGCAGGATAAATTGACTGAAACTGAGAAATTAAATTTCGTCAAAGAAATGTTTGAGGCGGTTGCAAATTCCGCGAAACTTAGCATTGCAAATCGGCTGCATTCATTTCCGCGCAGTATTCCGTGTATGCGAAACGATCCGCAGTCGTTTTCGGTGGATGTTTACGGGCGGATTTATAATTGTGAGCATTTGGTTGGGCGCGCCGAAAAATCTTTGGGGACGCTGAAACGTTTGCCAAAAAAAATTAATGACGCGCGGCTTGAAGAAAATCTGCGCGAGGAGTGCGAAAGCTGCGCGTTTTTGCCGAAATGTATGGGCGGCTGTGCGTCGAATTTGGAAACCGGCGACGGCGCTTGCCTAATCGAAAAATATTTGATTCAAGCGTATATGCAGTATATGTGTGAACGTTAGGAGGCTGTAAATGGACGACATTTCAAAAATTTTGGAGCAACAGGAAGAAATTTTGCGGTCGATACACCGGCTTGAGGAAGAAGTCAGCTTACTCAAATTTTTAAACCACAGCCAGTACGACGAAACAAACGCGCGGCTTGAAATGCTCGAACGGTCGTTGCGGCAAATCGACGAACAACTTGCGCTTTCGAATATCAGTCAAGAATTGCGCGCCGAACAAGTCAAAAAATTGCAGGGCGAATTTCAGCGAGCGAATCAAGCGCGGCGGTTGAATACGATTGAAGAATTGCTCCGGTTAATCGCCGCCAATCAAATGATGGATTCGCTCGAACCGCCTAAAAAGCCGCGAGGCAATAAGCCGCAACGAAAATAATTTTGGGGAGGAATTTTAATGAGCATATTAGCGTCAGTCGTAGTACCGCACCCGCCGATAATTTTGCCGGAAATTGGCAAGGGCGAAGAATCCAAAATCGCCGCAACTACCGCCGCTTACAAAGAAATTTCAAAGCGCGTTGTCGAACTTTCGCCCGATACGATTATTATCACCAGCCCGCACTCGATTATGTACGCGGATTATTTTCACATTTCGCCAGGCGAATCTGCCAACGGAAATATGGCGCGGTTTCGTGCGCCCGAAGTCGATTTGACGATCAACTATGACGTTGAATTTGTCGACAAATTGAGCGCGGCGGCAATGAATGAAAATGTTCCGGCGGGCAAGATTGGCGAGCGCGAAAAAAATTTAGATCACGGCACGCTTATTCCGATTTATTTTTTGGAAAAAGCCGGTTTAGATTTTGACGCGGTAAAATTTCTGCGCATAGGACTTTCCGGTTTGCCCGCGGCGACGCATTATCATTTCGGGCAGATAATTTCGCGCGTGGCGGACGAATTGAAAAGGCGCGTGGTATTCGTGGCTAGCGGCGACCTTTCGCACAAACTCAAAGCCGACGGACCTTACGGTTTCGTTGAAGAAGGTCCGAAATTCGACGCCGAGGTTATGGAAAATTTATCCGACGAAGATTTTTTGAAATTGCTGACGATGGATAATACGCTGTGCAACCGCGCGGCTGAATGCGGCTTGAGAAGTTTTTGGATAATGGCGGGCGCGCTCGATAAAAAATCTGTCCAGGCTGAAAAGTTGTCTTACGAAGGACCTTTCGGCGTTGGCTATGGCGTTGTTTGGTTTAATGTTAACGGCGCGGACAGTTCGCGGAATTTTGTCGCTAAGCTTGAGAATTTTAAGCACGAAGAATATTTGAGGCGAATTGAAACTGAAGACGCTTATGTTAAATTGGCGCGGCACAGTTTAGAAACTTACATTAAGACGCACAAGGCGGCGGATTTGCCAAAAGATTTGCCCGCGGAAATGTTGAATCGGCGCGCAGGAACTTTCGTCAGCCTTCATAAAGACGGAAATTTGCGCGGCTGTATAGGAACATTTTTGCCGACAACTCAATCTATCGCGCAGGAGATTTTGCAAAATGCAATTTCAGCCTGTTCGAGAGACCCGCGCTTTTCGCCGGTGGAAGAATCCGAAATTGAAGATCTTGAAATTAGCGTTGACGTTTTGTCTGAGCCGGAGCGTATTTTCGACGTCAAAGATTTGGACGCAAAAAAATACGGCGTTATCGTCGAGAACAACGGACGCCGCGGTTTGCTGTTGCCGGATTTGGAAGGCGTTAACACCGTGCAAGAGCAGCTTGCTATCGCTATGAAAAAAGGCGGTATTCCCGCCAACGAAAAAGTCAATGTGTGGCGTTTCCAGGTTATTCGCCATCATTAAACCTCCGCGCCACCAAAATCTTCGCGCGGATTTTCGGCAGGAGGATTTTCTCGGGGATAATTTTTCTTAGGATAATCTTCGCCGGAACGATTTTTCTTAGAATAATTTTCCTCACGGATATTTTTGGGGGAATAATTTTCGTCATACTGCGGCGTGTTCAGATTGTCCCAAAAAATTCTGTAGTTCATATTGGATTTGACTTGCCCGCGCGCCGGACAATCCGCGTCTTTGTGGGTAAAAATGTGGTGAACTTCCTGCCCCGCCGGAACGATTAATTCTTTCGGGTAAAAGTGAACATTTCGCGCAGACCAAATCCAATTACCGTCGTTGTTGACTGCGCGAATTTTTTCAAGCAAAAAGTGCGTGATTTTGGCGTCGGCGTCGCCGGTGTTGATGAAGTGTCCATACAAAACAGCTTGCCCTTCATTCAAAATAAGTTTATCGGCTTGAAATTTTAAATCCGCTCCGGCGCTCGCAACGCCACTAGCAAAAATAAAAATCGCAATCGCCATAATCGCCGCAGTAAAAAATTTTTTCATGATAATCACGACCTTTAAAAAATTTCTTGCGCCCGTTGTTCAAAGCGTGTAACAATTTCCGCGTGAAGTGATTCGTTGAGCTCCATTAGAGCCAGCCAAAAATCGCTCCTGCGCGGAAATTCTTTTTTTGGCAGCATCGTTTCGACAAAATCTAATTCGTCGTCGCCGAGGCAAATTTTTCGCGCAATCGCCGTCACCGCCACGCAAAAAGTTATTATCGACGGAATAACCCACGGCAGGGCGTTCGCCACAATCGGAATTAATTTTTTCAGCGCAAGGTAAGTTGACGCCGCCAGCACGCCGATTAATACGCACAGCGTTTTGAAAAAAAACATAACCGCGCCAATGACTACGCCCGCCAACACCGCCAACGCTTGAAAAATCAGCCGCAAAAATCCCAGCCCGCAAAGCAGCAAAACCGCCGCCGCTATCACAATTCCAACCATAACCAACGCCCCTCTCGATTTAAAGCGTATCAAAAATCCTGTCGCCCGCGTCACCCAAGCCAGGCACGATATAGCAATTCTCGTTCAAATGGTCGTCAATCGCCGCCGTGTAAATCGTAATATCCGGATGTTCCCGCGTGATAAGCTTGACGCCTTCGGGCGCGGAAATTATGCAGATAAAAGTAATATCCTTAGCGCCGCTGTCTTTGAGCATTTGAAGAGCCGCCGCAGAACTACCGCCCGTCGCCAGCATTGGGTCAACAACCAAAATTTTTTTACCGGCGAGATTTGGAAGTTTTTTGTAATATTCGATCGGCTCGTGAGTTTTTTCGTCACGAACTAAGCCGATATGTCCGACTGCCGCGTCCGGCAAAATTTTCAGCGCGCCGTTAACCATTGCCAGTCCTGCGCGAAGAATCGGGATAATGACAAAATCGTCAGCCAAAATTTTAGCGCGGCAAAAAGTTATCGGCGTTTCAATTTCAATCTCGCGCAGTGCAAAATCTCGCGCAACTTCATAAATCAGAAATTCGGAAATTTCTTCGACAGCGGCGCGAAAATCTTTTGCGGGCGTTTCCTTTCGCCGAATCAGCGCCAATTTGTTTTGGATAATCGGGTGATTTATTTCGTTAATCATCGCCGTAAACTTCCTTAGCCATACCGAACGCCGCCCAGGCTTTTGGCCAACCGGTATAAAACGCCAGCTGTGTAATAATTTCAACCATTTCAGCTTTGGTCACGCCGTGATTTTTCGCGTTGTTAATGTGAGATTTAAGCGCGCTTGTGAAAATCCCTGCGCCGATTAAAGCCGAAACCGTGACGATACTTCTGTCGTGCAGGGACAAAATATTATTGCGCGACCAAACTTCGCCGAAAAGAATTTCATCATTGTAG
>CAJOMO010000035.1 GCA_905235685.1 uncultured Selenomonadaceae bacterium | reverse complement strand
CGAATTTGTGATACCGCTGAAAGGCAACGGTGATTTTCGTTCCGCTGAATGTATCGAACTTTTAAAGCAGGCTGACGTCGTCGTTACCAATCCGCCGTTCAGTTTGTTCCGCGAATACGTCGCGCAGCTCATGCAGTATAATAAATTTTTCGCGATTATCGGCAATATCAATTCAATCACCTACAAAGAAATTTTTCCGCTGATTATGCAAAATAAAATTCGCATTGGCTACGGAATGGGCAGGGCGGTTTCCGGTTTTCTCGTGCCGGATTATTATGATTTGCATGGAACGGAAGCGCGAATCGAAGACGGCAAGCGAATTGTTTCAACTAATCAATGTCTGTGGTATACAAATATTCCGCTGAAAAAATTCGAGGAAGAATTATTGTTGACGTGCGAATATTCGCCGGAGCTTTATCCGAAATATGACAATTACGACGCCATCGAAGTTTCCAAGACCTTGAGAATCCCCGTGGATTATGACGGAGTAATGGGCGTGCCGATAACATTTCTGGACAAATATTGCCCCAAACAATTTGAGATTCTTGGAATGTGCGAAAATCTGGATTTGTACGGTTTGAAAACCAAAGTTTACACAGCGAAAGAATGTCGTGACCGATATTTTGAATTGTTCGGCAAACCAGGAACATATGATTTGAATGCAGCGGGTGTTGTTGCTGGCAAAAAAGTTTATCAGCGAATATTGATACGTTGGCGGCGCTAAAAATGTTATGGAAGACGCCGCCCAAGGACGGGCGGCGCGAACCCCTGCCCGCGCCCCTGCGTGGCTTGCGCAGCAAGGCATGCTCTTTAGTATGAGCTGGAAGCGAATTAATTAAGCGCGGGCTAGCTTTTCTTTGCTACTTTCTTTTGGCAATGAAAAAGAAAGTAGGTAACTCTTAAAAAAAAAGGAAATGCCGAAACTAATTAAGTCTGTCCATAGCCTTCAAAGTATTTTCGCGGCTGCCAAAAGCAGTGAGGCGCAGATAGCCTTCACCGCACGGACCGAAGCCCGCGCCAGGCGTGCCAACGATATTATATTTTGTCAAAAGTTTGTCAAAGAAATTCCAACTCGGCTCATTGGTTTTCAGCCAAATGTACGGCGCATTAATCCCGCCGAAAACTTCATAGCCCGCCGCCTGGAGTCCTGCGCGAATAATTTTGGCGTTCGTCATGTAATAATCAATCAGATTTTTAATTTGCGCTTGCCCTTCGTCAGAATAAATCGCCGCCGCGCCGCGTTGAACAATGTAAGCTGTGCCGTTGAATTTGGTAGTTTGCCGACGCAACCACAGATTTTTGAGCGGAACTTTTTCACCGGCTGAAGTTTTGCCGCAAAGATTTTCCGGAATCACAACGTAACCGCAACGCGTACCGGTAAAGCCGGCGGTTTTGCTGAATGAGCGAAATTCAATCGCCACGTCGCGCGCACCTTCAACTTCATAAATCGAACGCGGAATATTTTTTTCCGTGATATAAGCAGCATAAGCGGCGTCGTACAAAATCACGGCGTCGTTATTTTTCGCGTAGTCAATCCAATTTTGCAAAGTTTTTTTGTCAAGCGTCGTGCCGGTCGGATTATTCGGCGAACAAAGATAAATCAAATCAACGTGCTCATTCGGCGGCGCGGGACTAAAATTATTTTCCGCAGTGCAGGGCAGATAAACAACGCCTTCAAATCTGCCGTTAACCAAATCGCCGGTGCGCCCCGCCATTACGTTTGTGTCCAGATAAACCGGATAAACCGGATCACCAATCGCAATTTTGCTGTCGGTTGAAAAAATCTCTTGAATGTTGCCGCAATCGCACTTCGAGCCGTCGCTGATAAAAATTTCGTCCGCGCTGACCTTCAAGCCGCGTTTCTGATAATTCCACTCGGCAATTTTCTCGCGCAGAAATTCATAGCCCTGCTCCGGACCGTAGCCGCGAAAAGTTTTGGAATCGCCCATTTCAGCAACGGCAGCCGTCATTGCGTCAAGACAAACTTTCGGCAAAGGCTGAGTTACATCGCCAATTCCCAATCGAATAATTTCAGCGTTGGGATTTTCCGCTTGAAAATTTTTAACACGCCGCGCTATTTCCGTGAACAGATAATTCGTCGGCAGTTTCAAATAGTTTTCGTTAATTTTCGCCATAAAAATTTACCTCACTTATTGTAGCCGAGCCCTTCAACAAATTCATTGATATTCGCGTTGCTTTTAATCATCGGCTCGACGAAACTTCGCCAGACATTTAAAACAATCACGCGCGGATTTTCAGCGTCAGCAAGGGCTTCAGTCAGCGCGTCGGAAAATTCTTCCTGCGTAGAAACCGCCTCGGCTTTAATCCCGAAACTTTGCGCGTAAGCAACAAAATCCATTTGATAATCAAATTCGCAGGCAATGTAGCGCTCATTGAAATTGACTTTCTGCAATTGGCGAATCATACCGAGGCTTGTGTTGTTGATAATCAGCGAAATTACGGGAAGTTTCAGCCTCGCGATTGTGTAATATTCGTTGCCGGTCATTTTAATTCCGCCGTCGCCGGTAACGCAAATGACGCGCCGATTTTTGCCGAACGCAACCTGCGCGCCCATTGCCGCCGGTAAACCAAAGCCCATTGTACCCAATCCGCCCGAAGTTAGCCAGGTGCGCGGCTCTTCAACGTGAGAATGTAAAGCCGCCCACATTTGGTGCTGCCCGACGTCCGTTGCGTAGGCGTAATTTTTACCGGCAGTTTTTTTCGCAATTTGATGAATCGCCCAGGGAACTGTCAGCCGGTTAACTTGATAATCGTACTCAAATTCTTCGCGCCAATTTTCAATCTGTCGCCACCAATCCTGTCGCGCAGGAATTGCCTCGTGCCGCATTAACAAATTCAAAATAACTTTCATATCGCCCGCCAGCCCCAAACTTCCGGCGATATTTTTATCAATTTCCGCGGGGTCAATGTCGATGTGGATAAATTTTTTGGACTGCGTATATTTATTGACGTTGCCGGTTTGCCTGTCGCCGAATCGGCTGCCAATGGCGATAACCAAATCCGCCGCCGCGATTGTATTATTCGCCGCCTTTTTACCGTGCATACCGGCAAAACCTAAATTTTGCGGGTGGCTGTAAGGAACAGCGCCGAGCCCCATTAAAGTTTGAACAACCGGCAGATTAAATTTTTCGATAAACTGAATAATTTCTTTGGACGCGCCCGCGGAAATAGCGCCGCCGCCAACAATCGCCGCGGGACGTTCAGCCTTAGCAATTTCTTCAGCCGCCTCCGCCGCGCAAATTACAAAATCGGCGTCGGGTTTTCCGGAAATTTTTTCTTCAACAACCGGCGGCTTATAATCGACTTCAGCGAAAAAAATATCTTGCGGAATGTCAATCAGCACCGGACCGCGCCGTCCGCTCGTGGCAATTTCAAACGCTTGCCGCACAGTATCAATCAATTTCCGCGCGTCTTTAACTTTGTAATTCATTTTTGTTATCGGCATGGAAATATCGAGAATATCAGTTTCCTGGAAAGAATCGCGCCCCAATAAATTTGTGTTGACTTGACCGGTAATTGCCAAAACCGGAATTGAATCGGCAAACGCGGTTGCAATTCCAGTAACAAGATTTGTTGAGCCAGGACCGGAAGTAGCCAAACACACGCCGACTTTGCCGGTTGCCCGCGCGTAGCCGTCCGCCGCATGCGCTGCGTTTTGTTCGTGCGTTACAAGAATATGTTTTATTTCGGTTTGATTTAAAATTTCATCGTACAATTTCAAAACCACGCCGCCAGGATACCCAAAAATCGTATCAACGCCCTGTTCGCGCAGGCATTCCAAAATTGCTTGTGCTCCGTTCATTTTCATTGAATCACTTCCCAAAAATTTTAGCCAATAATACTACATAACCGGCGATTTATCAATTTTTATTCGCGCCTTACGGATTCACAAGACGCGTCGAACTAGTGACTGAGGCTAAAATTAAATTCGAGCCATTTGCCGACTTCGATAATGTTTTGAGCAGTTTGATTTAAATAAAATTTGACTCCGCGTAACAAAAACCCTTGCATACGGAAGAAATTTCGCCGTAAAAAGCGCTGTGCAATTGCCGCGCGAACCGCTCGCCAGAATTTTGACTTCCAAAATAATCTGATTGGGCAAATCGACGAAACTATTGGAGGTGTAAGATTCGGCGTCGTCAATGAAAATCGGGAGTTCGACTTTGAAAAAAAAATTCTGCAGTGTTCAAATGTAGGTGTCCTTTGTTAAGTCTCAATGTTGCATCAGCGATTGCATTTTCCATTAAGTTTGTAAAAACGCTGCGGCTTTTTGCCTATTCGTAAATTTTGTCGTGCACAAATCCTCTTTCAACTGTTGATTGATTGTAAAAGTGATAAACCGTTGAACCACCGCGCAGTCAATTAGTGTCCATAAGCAGTGAAAATTGCGGTAAAGAATGCTACTACAATATATGATAAAAATGGCCGCCTTTCTGTCACGGGGGCTTTATCTGTATTCCATATCCATAAAAAATTTCTCCTATAAAGTCGTCAAAGATTTAGAGCCATACAAGGCTCAAGCTAACCCCTGTTGCGGGATTCGCGGTGAAGCCTTTGAAATTCTTCGAAAGACATTAGCCAGCTCCCTAAAATTTTCACCATCACAATATATTGACATATCACAACATATTGATATAATCAATCAGATTATGGTGGGCA
This sequence comes from uncultured Selenomonadaceae bacterium, assembly GCA_905235685.1. Lineage (GTDB taxonomy): Bacteria > Bacillota > Negativicutes > Selenomonadales > Selenomonadaceae > Quinella. The sequence continues at coordinate 11,223 of CAJOMO010000035.1, read as the reverse complement.
GTGTTGCAATTATCGGAGGCAATTTTATAAATGGAGTATTTAGTCGTTATAGCAATTTTGGTTTCGATTATTGCCGTTAGTGTCGCGTTCAATAGCCATCGGGAACTTTTGAAAATTAAAACAGAATGTGCTCGTGTCGCAATTCAATGCGGCGATATTAATGATGAAGTTCGCAAAACTATAAGATATTGCTCTGAGAAAATGAGTGAAGCAAATTTTTATCATAAACTGAGAATTAGCAAGGCAAACGAATTTTACGCGGCGAGAGTTTTTTCTGCCGTGGAACATTATAAAAAAACTTTATCTGAAACTGAATTAATTTGTAGAAAAAAGACGACTGAAGCTAATAATTATTATCAAAGTGCAATTAATAATGCGAATGAGCGCGCTAAATCTATAATCAAGAGCGCAGAAGACGAGATAAACATTAAGTGGAATAATCTCCGAAGATACCATGAGTTTGTTAAAAGATTTATTCAGTCAAAAATATCAGCATTTCCGGAAGTAGCGATAGCTGTTGCGGATTATCAAACAGCGATAGATGAATATATGGCAAGACGATTAAAAGCAAAGTCTCGTCCCGCCCCCAAAGCGGCTGAAGCTATAAAAATGGTTAAACGTGAAAATCACGAATTGATTTGCCGTAACAAGGCGCTCGAATGGGAAATGAAATATCTTCGTCGGATATTGCCGTGGCTTGACGAAATTGAAGATAAGCCGATGGAGTCCAGGGAAGGCGGCTCTTTATATGAAAATCAGAATTATAATTCCGGATGTCTGCAAGATAAAGATGTGGATAATGCGGGCTACTGGTTGACTCCACAAGAGTATCAAGTGCTGTCCGTGACGGAAAGAAATCAACTTGCGTTGGATCGTTATAAAAAGCGGCGCAAAACTAATGAGGAAATTGGAGAAGCCTATGAGAGATACATAGGCTATTTATTTGAGAAAGCGGGTTATACAGTCGAATACACCGGAATAAAAAACGGACTGAATGATTTGGGGCGCGACTTGATTTGTATCTATGGGAATAGAATATATGTAGTCCAGTGTAAATGTTGGTCGAATTTACAAGGGAAGGTTATTCGGGAAAAGCATATTAATCAGCTCTATGGGACGACGGTAATGTACGTGATTGAGCAACGCCGCAAAAACCCGAATCAGAATGTTGTTTTAGGCTGGAGCGATAATTTATTTGATATTCAAGTAATACCTAAATTTATATCAACCGTTCCGTTCAGTGATGTTGCAAAAGATTTTGCTGAAGCTCTGAATATAGAATTGCAGCAAGAGCCATTTGGAGATTATCCAATGATAAAGTGCAATATTAATGCCGGAAAAAAAATTTATCATTTACCCTTTGACCAGCAATATGATAAAACTCGAATTTCAAAGCCTGGCGAGTTTTATGCGATGACGGTTGCGGAAGCTGAAAACAAAGGTTTTCGTCGGGCTAAGAAATGGATAGGCAATTTGTGATAAAATGTTAATTCAAGAATTTCAATAAATAGCAGAGCCGGAAGTTAACATTATGGACAAGTGAAATAGAAAAGCCCCCGCGCCGTGGCGTAGGGGAATTTTTTTAATCGTTTAAATGTTGCGGTAGTTTGATATTGGTGAACTGCCGCAATTTATTTTTTTCGTCTTCGCGAATTTTCTCGGCGAACTCCAAAATTTTATTACAGAGCCACATATTGGCGAGTTTGCCGTCCGAATAATCGGCTTCAGCAAACATATTGACGCGGTTATCTTTGCGCATTTGCTCAACCTGTTTCATAGCGCGCATATCGCCCGCCGGATAAATTGCGAAAGTAGCGCCGCCGTTTTTGTTAACGACGGAAAAAGCGGGAATATCGCTCGGACCGTCGGCAACGTAAACCATATTGATGAAATGGACGCGCCGCAAATCTTCGGGCAATTTGGTATTGACTTGAACGTCCGGCGTGATACCGACGCCCTTATTAATTTCGAAAAGCGCGCGGGTTTTGGTGGCGTTGTCAATGGTGTAGGCGATTTCGCCGATAATATTATTGCCGTCGCCGTCGTCCACTTCGATAAATTCACAGCCCCAAATGCCGGAAACGTACTGAGCGACTTGCGAGCCGCGAATAATTTCAGTCAAGCCCGAACTGATGATGTAATGCTCAACCTTGATATCGAACTCTTGATAAATTTTCTCGGATTCGATTAAGTTTTTTGTGGTGATAAAGATTTGGGGAACGCCCGCGTAAAAATCCAACTTCGCGCCGTATTCGCGCAGTTTTTGATTATTAAGTCCTTTAAGTTTGCCGGACTTAGTATAATTAATCAGCTGATTCAAATAAATGGTATCGGGATTGACTTTGACGTGCTGCTCAAGCTCGTATTTTTTGGGCAAGCTGCTGACTTCAGCCCAAAAATCGCGCGGGTCAATACCGTAGTCTCGGAGAATGGGGTCTTCCATGTAGCCGCTGATTAAAGTTTTGTCGAAGTCCCAAATAATGGCAATGATGTTCGCCAAATAAATCGCCTCCACAAAAGGAAAGCCCCCGCGAAACGAAACCGCCGCGGGAGTCTTGATATTTTTGGTAACGAAACGACCAGCAAATTTATCGTGCTCCAAAAATCTTTTTCTTTTTGGATTTTTCTTTTTCTAATCTACAGTCTAGTCTGGAGTCTGAAGTCTACGCGCGCGCGTTATATGAAGACGCGCCAACACCACGGTTTTAACCTTATAATTAGCCCTGCGATTTACCCTGCAGATGGTTGGAATTTTGCGGCAGTTACAGGGCAATTGCGGATTAGCAGGTTCTCGTAGAAGTCCAGATTGAAAGCTATGAAAATCAGTCGATATGAAGCCGAGACAACGAATGGAATTGCGCGGCGTTTAAAAGAGGATTTTCAATTGGTTCTCTCTGAAGTTTAATTTTAGATATAGGTATCCTATTTTGAATATAATATACCTCACCAATTTTGAAGTATTTAATTAGCGGTATGATAAAACAAAATCGCCGATTTGTCAACAAAAAAATAAAGCCCCGCGCAGAAATTAACGCAGGGAAAAATTAAAGTTAGCCGTACCAGCAAATGTGACTGCCAACGCCACCGTCGCGAACGTCAAGGTGAATGAAGTCGTCCGGATAAAAGCCGATGCCGTCAAAAGGCAATTGCAGAACGTGCCATTTGAATTGACCGAAACTCAAGCCCGCGGGCAAAGCGGCATCAGCCGCAGTACCTAAAACGTGCTGAGAATTGGGGACGCCGCCGACGTTCCGGTTGTGAGCCGGACAGCGATAACCGGAATTAATATGCAAAGGCTTGCCGCCGATATTTTTTCCTAGAGCCTCAAGGAGTTCGATTAAACGCGGCGAAATAAGATTAGAGCCGACGCCGCAATGGTGGCAGGTAAATTCGTCGGCGCTGAAATGTTTGCTGAGCGCGCCGATTTTGTTAGGCGGCTTTTCGATAAGATCCGGTAAAGGTTTTCGGATTTTCAAAAAGTCGGTGACGCCGCGCGAAATAGCCCTTGCGAAATCGTCTTCGCAGTCAATTAAAAGTTTAGCGTCAGCCGGATTGTCGATGAAAGCGGTTTCGACAAGGACGGCGGGCATATTGGTATGAGCCAAAACGAAAAAGCCGGCTTCCTTGACGCCGCGGTCGGCAATGTCAATCGAGCCGGTGATTTGCTTGTGAATGGCGTTGGCTAAAGATTTGCCTTCGCCCGCGCCGCGGTTGCAGAAAGTTTCAGAGCCGCGCGCTTTGCCGTTGAAGGCGTTGCAGTGGATTGAAATAAATAAATCTGCGTTCCAAAAGTTAGCGTCGTCGACAATTTCAGCAAGCCCGTCGTATTGAAAAAGTTTTGTGGCGATACCAACGGCTTGAAGATAATTTTCAACGCGCCTGCCGATTTTTAAGGCAACGTCGGATTCGCGCAGACCGTTACCGCAAGCGCCGCAGTCATTGCCGCCGTGTCCAGGATTGATAAAGATTTTCATAGTTTTGCCTCCTTCCCTGTCAACGGAAGTCATATTTTCGCCGAAACGCTCAATTTTGTCGGTGAGCTTGTTAATGGATTCGGCTAAATTTTGCAATTTGCCCGTGCCCTTGAAAACGAGAAAGAAACAGATGACGCCGAGCGCGCCGCTGAAAATGGGGTTGGTTTCGCCGCGAACGTTGGCGTGTTGCTGCGCCTCAATCCAAGTCGAATCGTTAACCAAATCGCGCGCCTGCCATTGGTCGATAATCATAATGTAAGTTTCGCGCCCGTCAATTCGCACCGGCTTGACCATAGTATTTTCGTCCGCCATAGCAATGCGTTTCGCCTTGCCGATAAGTTTAGTGCTGAAAGTATCAGCCGCGCCGATTGAGCCCTCGCTGGTGGCGCTGCCGCCGTAAACAATTCTGTCAGCCGTCGGATCAGTGGATAGCGCCTCGAAAATTTTAATGTCGATATATTTTGCAAGCCAATCGGCAAGCCCCGTTCGCGCGTCTTTGCGCATATCAATTTGCGTCTTCTTCTCTTCCATCTTGCCCTTGATACGGACGGCGTTTCGAACTTGATTGATTTGTATTTGAAAATCGCGATAAATAAGAGCCTCTTCGTTGCCTTCAAGTTCATCATCGCCCAAAATTCCCGCGCCGGTTAATGGCATAAGAAGCGGAATGTTAATGGTATCGCCGTCGCCCTTGCGTAATTCTTCCTTGATTTGGATAATGTTTTCGGGCGAATTTCCGGTAAATTTGTTGAAGAAAGATTTTTGCAGACCGGCAGTCCAGGTGGAAGCAGCCCAAGCCTGCATTTGCAAAGCGGGGGCAACTTCGGTAACGGCGGAATCTGCGAAACGTTGAATTTCAAAGTAAAACATTTAAATCGTCCTTTCAAGTCAAACCGAGCAACAGCCGCTGATATTCGGGCGGGATTTGTTGCCACGGTCGAGAATGTAACATTTCAGCCAAAGAGGCTTGAGAAACGCCGCCGCCACTACCGGTCACGCCGTTAAGCTGGTTTGTGCGTGGAAAATTCTTCGGGGCAGGTTTAGGCGCGGGGGGATTTTTTTTGCCGTTGAAAGCCGATTTAGCCCTCGAAAAGAAATCGCGGACAACCATAACGTCGGCGGGCGAAGCGGTGTTGTTGGCAATGCGGGTGTAAGATTCAGCGATGATTTGGCGGTCAAGTTCGGGCTGCGAATTGAAAAAATCGTTTTCAGCGAATTGCTGAACCGCGCCGAAATTTTCAGCCGCCTGCTGCTGCGCGACGTAGTTGTTATAATTGGCGATAGATTGATTTCTCAAAATGTCGAAACGCTGAGCCGCCTGTTGCTGAGCAATTTGGCGGTTGACGATGTCGTTGTAAACGGTGGCCTCCGAAAGTTTTTTAGCGTGCCTCCAACGGCTGATTCGCGGATCGTTGTCTTCGAGATAATCAAGCGCGTCAACGTCCTCTTTGGAAAGCCCGCTGATTTTCATAGCGTTTTGGGTGATGGCGTCGTCAATCTGTTTGGTAAAAGCGTCGTCCAGATTGGGCGGCTGAAACTGCGTTGGATTTGGTGGCGGGGGCTGATTAATCGGCGGGGGGCTGTTGATATCGCCGAAACGCTGACGATAAGCGGCAAGCAATTTTTCAGTTTCGCTTTTCTGGTCGCTGAGTTCCTTGAAACGCGAATAAGGAATAGTCAAATTATCGTCGGGCGCGGATTCTTGCGGCGGATTATCTTTAGCGGCGCGGGACATAACTTCGCGAGCGATATCGGCAGGGATGCCGTCCAAATCGGCGGGAATAGGCTTTTCGTCAACGGGCGGCAAATCCGCATTGTCGAGGACGTCGCCGTATTCTTTGACGCCATCTGAATTAATATTTTCAGCTGCGAATTTTTGTAAATCAAACATAAAAAATCCTCCAATCATTTTTTGACAGCGTTATACAAATTGACGAGCGAATTGTAAGTATCGGCGGGGTTGGTGACGCGCTTGCTGTAAATTTCCTCGATAATCTTCAAGCCGAGCTTAGCCAATTCGATGCGCAATTTTTCAGTCCAAACGTCAACGCCGTCGGGTTTGTCCTGCGCGAAAGAGTCAACATTTTTAGCCATCTGGATACCTCACTCGTTGAAAAGCTCTTCGATATCGGCGGTGCTGGCGATTTGCGAAGCGTAAGGAATGAAATTCGTGCCGTTGAAGGTGTAAATAAATTCGCCGCCGGACGCCATATCGATATAAATTTTGCCGGTTTCGCCGGAAATTTCGGTATCGCCCTTCGCGCCGTTGTTGTCAATGAAATACTTCACGTTATCGGCGTCGCTGGAATCCACGTGCATTTTGATAACGTCAACGCCCGCGGTCACTTGAATTTTTTCCGATTTAATCAAGCCGTTTTCGTCGACAAAATTATTAATCTGCATAAATTTATTTTCGTTGGCGGTATCCTGTTTTGCTTTGAAAGTAGCTAATTGACCGATGCTGACAAGTTTAATCATTTTAAATCGCTCCTTAAAAAAAGTAAGGGCAAGAAATTAACTCCTGCCCTTAAAAAAGTTTGACGGAAAAGTTTAAGCGGTGAAAAGCCCTTCAATTTCGGAGGTAGTGACGGCGGTCAAATTAGCCGAATCCACGGGCGTATAACCGAGCGCGCCGGTAATGTTGGTGGCGTTCAAGCTGATAGTGCCGTTGTCAACAGAAATATTTGAGCCGACCTGCAAGACGCCGCTTTGAGCCGCGCTGCCGGTGTTGACGCTGAAAACGCCGTTGGCAACGTTAATGTTCGTGCCCGCCTGCGCGAGACCGGTATTGGAATCAGAGGCGGTTGCAACGCTGATAACGCCGTCCGCAATTGAAATATTCGTACCGACTTGCACCAAGCCCTTCTCATTGGCGCTGGCAATTTTCACGTCGACAGTGCCGTTGGTGACGTCAAGGTTTGTGCCGACTTTCAAAATGCCGGTATCTACTTTGCTGCCGGTTTTAACGGAAATAGTACCGGAGTCAACGTCAATATTCGTGCCAACGCGCAAAATTCCGGTATCGCTTTGGCTGCCGGTTTTAACGGAAATAGTACCGGCGTCTACGTCAATGTTCGTGCCGACCTGCAAAACGCCGCTTTGAGTGGTGCTGCCGGTTTTAACGGAAATAGTACCGGCGTTGACGTCGATATTGCCGCCGATTTGGACAACGCCGAGATTAGCGGCAGTGGCGGTAGCAACGGAAATGACGCCCGCGTCCACGTCAATGTTATCGCCGATTTGAACCACGCCCAAAGAATTTTTCGTCGTGGGGGTGGTTGAAGCCGTGCCGAGTTCGTCTTTGGTGGCGTAAGTTTCGATAATCGGGTTGCCGTTGGCGTCGTTAATGGCTTTATCGGCGGTGGATACGCTCGTGCCGATGGCTACGAATTGCGATCCGGTATAACGATAAGAGCCGTCAATCGTTGCCGCCAAGTCGACATAAATTTTTCCGGTTTCGCCGGTGATTGGTTGCGTATGCGCGGCGTCCGAATAAAATGTAATTGTGCCTTCGTTATTGACAACGTAACCTTCGATAACGTCGTCGACAAAGGACGGAAGCTGCTCCGCGGTAACTTTGCCGCCCGATAATGACGCGAATTTTCCGAGGTTGTATTCGTCCTGTTTGGTTTTAAAAGTTCTCAAGCCGTTAACATCGATAAAAGCTGGCATTTGAATCTTCCTTTCGATTAATCATTGAATTGAATTAAAAATTTTTTCTGCCCCTGAAGTGAATCCTTCGAGACGCTGACTAAATAATGAGTGGGCGTTTCATTCACTGACAGCGGTTTATTGGGCTCAAATGGAAATGGCGGCAGCGCCGGCGGTTGAATACGCGGACGCCCGCGCGGCTTTTTTGGGAAAAAATCGTTTTCGAAATCAGCATAGGGGCTGTCGTAATTATTGACGGCGCTTGAACTGTTCGAATCAACAAGATTTTCATCAAGATAATCTTCGCCGCTGCTGTCGGTTTCCGCCGCGAAAGGTAAAATCACAAGCTGAGCCGTACCTGCGCCGTTCGCCTTGCGCGCATAAACTTTCCGATTGATATTGAGAATCTGAAACGGTTTAAGCAAAATGCCCTGCTCGCTAGTGTCGTGCGTAATTTCGATATTCGAATCGCCGCTCAAATTCTGAATGACGCCGTAAGTTTCGTTGAGTTCCAGAAAATTTTTATTGAGAATGTACTTAGCCACAGTCACACCTCCTCTCCAAAGAAAAAAGCACCTGCGCTTGCAAGTGCCTTTCGTCAAAATTCTTGACTATGGATATTATATCACGGCTTTTTGAAAATTATCGCCGTCATAAGAAAAATTTTTAAGTTTTCAATTTGAGCGTATTTAACTTATAGAAAAGTTTTTTATCGCCGCTGACAATGACATCGCCCGCGGAAATTGCGCCTTTAAGCCGTGCCTTCAACGTGTTTCTGGATTTGCCGGTCAATTTAATCAGTTCGTCCATCGAAACGCCCTGCCCGAAAAATATGCTGGATTGGAAAATCAGCTGATAAATTTTTCCGGTCAATTCGTCGGCGGGCATAATCGCTGATAACCTTGCCTGATATTTGTTGAATTGCTCGGTTTTGCGGTTAAGCGTGTTGATAACAGCGTCGAAGGTTTCAATCAGCAGTTCGACAAAACCGTGGACAAATGGCGTCAAATCGCCGCAATTTATTTCCGCCGTCGTTTCTTCGAACAGCCCATAATATTTCTTGCGGTTGCGCTTGATAATAAGCGACAGACTGAGCGCCGCGAACGAATTAAAATGCGCCGCCAAATAGTACGCCGTGATAAATCTTACCGTCCTGCCGTTGCCGTCGTAAAACGGATGAATGTAGCAGAACAAATAATGAAACACCGACAGGCGCGCCAAAAACGGAACTTCAGCGTCATTCAAAATTTTCAAAGCGATTTTCATAGCGGCGATAATTTTTTCTTCGGGATAAACGCCACGGTGTAAAGTCTTGCCCGTGCCGGAATCAATATCGACTGAGCCTTTTCGAAAAATTTGCCCGTCCAATTTGTGGCTCGCGTTTTCGCCCGCAATTTCGCCGTGAGCAAATTCGTCATAAAAAATTCGCACGTCCTCGCAAGTTTTAAATTCGAAAGGCTGATTTGAAATGAGCGCGTTGTACTTTTTGATAATGCTGGAGAATCGCGCAGAACCGGAATTTTCTTTGAGTATCGCCTTGAGTTCGCGGCGGCTGCTATGAATGCCCTCAACTTCATTGGTCGCCTTGACTTCCTCGACCACGCACAGCAATTCAAATTGCCTCAAAATCAGTTCCGGAACTGCCCCAATCGTCTGCAATAAATTTTCGTGGCGCTTGTAGCAGCGCTCTATCAGCAAAAAAAGTTCTTCCTCGTAGCAGAGAAACGCGGGAAATTCTTTCGGGCGCTGAAATTGTTTCACGGCAAAATCAAAATGTTTCGTGGTAGGCGCGTTGAATCGGGCTTGATAAATTGCGTCGTGATTTTCCGCATCCTTGTAATAAATTTTGCTTAAATGTTCGTAGCCCATAATTCACCTGTCAAAAAGCGGCAATTTTGACAATACGGTAGCAGTCACTTGTCAATTTCCGCCATTTCTGACAAGCACCCGCTCACATATTTTTATCCGCATTTTCTCAAGTTCGCGCAATTTTTGTTTGCGCTCGTCCGGAGTTATCTTTATATCGTTGTTAAGGGCGCGTTCCCTGCGCGATAACGCCTGCATCGCCTTCCGGTTATTCTTCAGCCGCTGATAAAGCGCCACGTCGAAACCGGCGGGCTTTTTCTTTGTCGCCCTGTATTCGTTGTAAAATTTTTCCTGCTCGGCGGACTTGTCGTAATAATCCTGCACAATTTGCGGGTTGCGGTACGGCTCGAACGTCAAACGCCTCACCATTGGCAAATTTTCAGCCGCCAAATTAAATTGCTTATCGCCCAATGTCATATCGTAGCCCTGCAATGCAAATTTCCCCAAAAAGCCCAAATACCCGCTTATCAAGTGGTCAATCTTTCGCGGCGAAAATCCCGTTGCCTCGCCGATATATTTTGCGAATCCGCTGCTGAATGAATCGCGCTGCATATAATCCGGCAAATTCTGTTCCCGCACCGGTACTATCGGCTTGTCCATAAACAGCGAATAATTTATGCTCGTTTCAAATATCGGCAGTAAAACCGTCGGCACGAATTTTGAAACGACGTCATTTTTCCGCGGCAAGATTCTTGACAAATCCGCCGGACGATTATTCGCCGCCCAATTCAAAAATTCTTCGGTCAAAGTCGACGCCAGCCGCAAGCCTATATCCATTCCTTTCGGGATTTTCACGCCGTCGCCTATTATCCAGTTGTTTTCTTTTTGCCACGCGGGCAAATTCCGCCACCAATCTTCGTCGTGATTCAGCGCGAAACAGGCTATTGCGGGCAATACGCCGCTTATCGCCAATCTCACTATCGCGCCGAAAAGTTCTTGCTCCGATTCTTTTGTGCCGCCGAAATACCGCAATTTACGCGGGTTGAAAGTCCTCAGCGTCCTGTCGAATCCTTGAACTGCCGCATTTGAAAACGCTACGTATTTATTCATCGTCCGCATTGAAGTACCGGCGCGCGCAAAGTCTATCGTCGAATCACGGCTTGCCAACGCGGCTTTTCTCATATCTTCAAGCGTCGCCTTGCCGTCTGCATTTTTCGCCGACAATATTTTTTTCGCCTGCGTGTAAACCCCAATTCGCGTCGCGTATTCGCTGTATTCGCTTATCGCCTGCAGACCATTCAGCACTTGACTGAAAAATCCGCCAACGCCCGAGCCCAGCCAACGTTCCCGCCGCGTCTTTGTCAAACTGTCGACGCTGTTTTGCGTATAATTTCTGTCGGGCGATACCAAAGTTGACTGCGCGCCGCCCATTGCCATCCACTCGTAAAAAGTCGCGTCTTTGTGCAATGCGCTCATTAAGCCGCGCCAACTCGCCAAAATCATTTGAAGCGGGCTGATTTCGCCGTGCTGATTGTGTATGTACGCGTCCGGCACATCGCGGAAAATATTTCCCGCCGCAAAATCTGGATTTATCGCCGTGTAAATGCTGCGCAAAACTCCCGTTGCCGCCGTCAAAATTCGGGTGAACAAATTGCCCTGCGTAACCGTCTGCAGATTATTCACCGCCTCGACTACCGCCGCGTCCGTCTGCAGATATTTTTTAGCGCCGTCTTCAAAAAATGTGATTATCGTTTTGTCGCTTGGATTTTTGCCGCTGACTTCCTCGACGTAT
>CAJOMO010000034.1:2437-18954 GCA_905235685.1 uncultured Selenomonadaceae bacterium | reverse complement strand
TAGTTGCAAAATTATTTTAGCAAAGTAAAAGCAGTTTGTCTATAATGCGCCGCTTAACTCACGACTAAAGTCACGAGTGTGCAGCGGCGAATTAATCAAGGAAAAGCCAATCCAGAACCGCGAGCAGAATAAAACGCCGTCTTTGTGCGGATACCATTTGTGAACCATAGCCGCCGCGCAGTCGCCGTCGCCGATACCCGACACTAACGATTGACAAAATTTCGTGCCGATAATCGCTGTGTCGAAGTCAAAATCCGCCGGACTTTTAAATTGAATTTTCAAGAATGACGGACTCGCTCCAATATCCTCCATGACGTAATGATTGACGCCCCAAGTTTTTTGATTTACCGGCACTTTCGGGTCGCAAACATAAGCTGCGTTATCTACGCGAGCAAAATAATGATCTTCGTTGTCCCAAATCTTGTAGCGCAAATCTGAGCCGACGCTGTGCCACGGAAACCACCAATCAAGCATTTCGCCGGTAACATTCGGCATATAAGTTTCATTACAGACAAAACCCGTGCCGTCCTGCGCGACGCCGTAACCAATCTGGCAGAAATTTTTATCCTTGCCCGCCAAAAATAAATTGCGCTCTTCAAAAGATACTGCCGGAATTTCCGACGGAGCGTCAATCAATTTAAGTTTTTCTTCGGGAATTTTCGCCAATTCGCGCTCGAAATATTTGTAGTAAGACAGCGCCCTTTCTTCTTTGCTGACGCCAACTTTTTTGCCGGTAAACAATTTCATTTGAGTCGCCCCACAAAATTTATTTGAAACGATACGTAATTCTGCCGCGCGTCAAATCGTACGGAGTGAGTTCAATCGTCACCTTGTCGCCTGGTAAAATTCTGATGAAATTCATGCGGATTTTGCCGGAAACGTGCGCTAATACCGTGTGTCCGTTTTCCAACTGCACTTGAAACATTGCGTTCGGCAGAGCTTCCAAAACTTTGCCTTCAACTTCGATTACATCTTGCTTTGACATACCCGCAACCTCAATCTTTCACCGAAGACAAAATTTGAATCAAATCTTCAGTAACTTTGCCGATTGGCTGTCTGCCGTCAATCTCGGTGTAAATTCCAATTTTTTTGTAGTAGTCAATCAGCGGGCGCGTCGAATCTTCGTAAACGCTCAAACGCTTTTTCATAGTTTCCGCGTTATCGTCGGCGCGCTGAAAAAGTTCACCGCCGCAATTATCGCACGTAGAATTATTTTTCGGCGGATTAAATTTCACGTGATAAGTTGCGCCGCAATTTTTACAAATCCTGCGTCCAACCGCGCGCTCGATTAAATCTTCCGCCGGTACGTGGATATTCAAAACGCGTGTAAGTTTCATTCCCAAATCGGCAAGAATTTTCGTCAAAGCGTCAGCCTGTTCAACCGTGCGCGGAAATCCATCGAGAATAAAACCTTTCGCGCAGTCGTCTTTGCTCAAACGTTCGCGGACAATACCGATTGTAACTTCGTCCGGAACGAGCGCGCCTTTTTCCATGCAAGCCTTAGCTTTTTTGCCGAGTTCCGTACCTTCCTTGACTGCCGCGCGAAACATATCGCCGGTTGAAATTTGCGGTATGGAAAATTTTTTTACGAGTTCTGCCGCCTGCGTACCTTTTCCGGCACCAGGAGGTCCCATAAGTAAAAGTTGCATTTCAGTTCCTCCGTTTTTAGTTATCAGTGAAAAGGTGTCAGGGGAAAACAACTGACCACTCTCCACTCTTCACTGACCACTTATTTCATGAAGCCTTCGTAGTGCCGCATAACGACCATCGCTTCTATTTGTTTCATTGTGTGAAGTGCGACGCTGACGACGATTAAAAGCGCTGTTCCGCCGAAATAGACGCCTTGAATGTGAGTTGCGCCGGCTATCAAATTCGGCAGTACCGCGATAAACGATAAGAATATCGAGCCCGCCAATGTCAATCTCGTTAAAACGTGATCGATATAATCTGCCGTCGGCTGCCCCGGGCGTATTCCTGGAACGAAGCCGCCGTATTTTTTCAAGTTATCCGCCATGTCCGGAATTTTCACCGTTACCGCCGTGTAAAAGTACGTGAAGAAAATTATCAGCACGACGTAGATTGTGGTTTGTAGTGGCGTTCCCCATTGCAGATAAGCCGCGATTTGTTTTACCCAAGGCACGTCCACGAATTGAACGACCGTCAACGGAAACATCAGAACGCTTGACGCGAAAATTATCGGAATGACGCCCGCTTGATTTACTTTCAGCGGAATGTGGCTTGTATGCCCGCCGACCGCCCGCGCTCCGACTACGCGCTTTGCATAAGTTATCGGAACTCTGCGATAGCCCGCCTCAACAAAAATTACAAAGACGATCATTCCGACGGCGATTATTGCGAAGAGCAGGACGCTGAAATAATTTATCGTTCCCGCCTGCAAGTACTGATAGATTATCCCGATATTTTTTGGCAGAGCCGCGACTATTCCGGCGAAAATTATCAGCGAAATTCCGTTTCCCACGCCCTGAGCCGTGATTTGTTCGCCTATCCACATTAATAAAGTTGTTCCCGCCGTCAAAGTTATTGCGATTATCAAGATGTTCACGGGGCTTGGATTTAAAATCGCCGCTTTCAGACCGATGGACATTCCGACGGCTTGGAAGAACGCAAGCACTACGGTTAACTGTCTTGTAACTTTCGTAGTTTTCTTGTGTCCCTCCGCGCCTTCCTTCGACCACTGCTCAAGCGTTGGTATTACAACCGTCAACAGTTGCATGATAATCGCCGCGTTTATGTACGGCGTTATGCTCATTGCGAAAATGGAAAATTTACTGAATGCGCCGCCGGAAAATAAATCCAGCAGTCCGAATAAACTTCCGTTGTTGAAGAGTTGCTCAATCGCTGTCGGGTCGACTCCAGGAACCGGAATATGCGTGCCCATTCTGAATACGGCGAACATGATTAATGTGAATATAATTCGCTGTCGCAACTCGGGAATTTTGAGAATGTTCGAGAGTGCTGACAGCAACTCAAATCACCTCAGTTTTACCGCCCGCGGCTTCAATCTTTGAAACAGCAGATTTGGTAAATCCCTGCGCCCTAACCGTCAATTTTTTAGTAAGCTCACCATTGCCGAGGATTTTAACGCCGTCGAGAACATTTTTCAAGATACCGGCTTCAACCAATGCAACTGCGTCAATTTCCGCGCCGTCTTCGAATCTGTTCAAAGTTTCGACGTTGACTTCGGCAAATTTTTTAGCCCAAATATTTTTAAATCCACGCTTAGGCAAACGACGATAAATCGGCATTTGACCGCCTTCAAAGCCCGGGCGAACGCCGCCGCCGGAGCGGGCTTTTTGTCCTTTGTGACCGCGGCAAGAAGTTTTGCCTCTGCCTGAACCTGTTCCGCGACCAACGCGCGTTTCGTCTTTGCGAGCACCTTCAGCAGGTTTGAGTTCGTGTAATTTCATCTTGCAACCTTCCTCCAATTACTCAGCAATTTCTTCGACTTTGACCAAATGATTGACCTTGAAAATCTGTCCGCGAATTGTAGGATTATCCGGCAAAATTTTGACTGAATTAATCTTGCGGAGTCCAAGCGCGCGCACTGTCTTTCTCTGCGTTTCCGGACGGCTTATCAGGCTTTTTGTCAAAGTAACTTTCAATTTAGCCACAATTTAGCCCTCCTCAAACAAACAATTCCTTAACAGATTTACCGCGAAGTTCGGCAACATTTTCGGCGCGTTTCAACATTTTCAAACCGGCAAGCGTCGCACGAACCATATTATTCGGATTGGACGAGCCGAGCGATTTTGTCAAAATGTCGTGGACGCCCGCAAGTTCCAGTACTGCGCGAGCCGGACCGCCGGCAATGACGCCAGTACCTTTGGACGCCGGACGGAGCATAACTCTTCCCGCGCCAAATACGCCAACCACGCCGTGCGGAATGGAACGCTCTTTAAGCGTAACTTCCACGAGATTTTTCTTAGCATCGTCAATTCCCTTACGAATAGCTTCCGGAACTTCCGCCGCTTTGCCGAGTCCAACGCCGACTTTGCCGTTACGATTGCCGACGACTACCAGCGCGCTGAACGAAAAACGGCGACCGCCTTTGACGACCTTTGCAACACGATTTATAAATACGACTTTCTCCTCAAACTCCGGCGTTTCATTATCGCGCTCGGGTCTGTCGTTTCTTCTGTCATCTCTGTCATTTCTGGGCACTACGTTAACCTCCTTTGCTTAGAATTTCAAACCGCCCTCACGAGCTGCCTCGGCAAGAGCCTTAACGCGCCCGTGATACAAATATCCGCCTCTATCGAAAACAACTTCATTAATGCCTTTTTCGAGCGCCTTTTTCGCAATAGCCGCGCCAACTTTTTTAGCACCCTCGACGTTGCCGCCGCTGCCTTCAAAATCTTTGTCCATTGAACTTGCGGCAACCAGCGTTACGCCTTTTTCGTCGTCAATGACCTGCGCGTAGATATGAGCAAGACTGCGAAACACATTCAAGCGCGGACGCTCAGCCGTGCCGGAAATGTGATTCCGAACGCGCAAATGCCTTTTCTGGCGAATTTTATTTTTATCTGCCTTCAGAAGCATCAGTAACTCTCCCTTCACTAAAAATTATTTCTTGCCGCCCGCTTTGCCTTCCTTGCGGAGAATATGCTCACCGGCGTACTTGATACCCTTGCCCTTGTAAGGTTCGGGCTCACGCCAGCCGCGGATATTCGCCGCAATCGCGCCGACCAATTCTTTGTCGATACCGTGAACTGTAATTGTCGTAGCGGTAGGAGCTTCAAGCGTAATTCCGGCAGGCGGTTCGATTATGACAGGGTGCGAATATCCGAGCGCGAGCTGAAGATTTTTGCCCTGTTTCGCCGCACGATAACCTACGCCGGTAATTTCAAGATTTTTAGTGAATCCCTGCGTGACGCCGACAACCATGTTGTTAATCAGCGTGCGGGAAAGTCCGTGAAGACTTCTGTGCGTTTTATCATCGGAAGGGCGCGTTACCGTAAGCGTATTGCCCTCGATGTTTATTTTCATATCCGGATTGATCTTGCGGGACAATTCGCCCTTCGGACCTTTAACTTGCACCAGATTATTCTCGTCGACTTTTACGGTTACGCCGGCGGGAATTTCTATCGGTGCTCTTCCAATTCTCGACATTTCAGCACCTCCGAAAATTTTACCAAACGTAAGCGATAACTTCGCCGCCGAGTCCTGCCTTCCTGGCTTGTTTATCGCTCATAATCCCCTGTGAAGTTGAAATTATCGCGATACCAAGTCCGCCCAATACCCGCGGAAGATCTTTCTTCCTGGAATATTGACGCAAGCCAGGTCTGGAAATGCGCTGAATGCCGGTAATAACTTTTTCACGATTCGCGCCGTATTTCAAAAACACCGTCAAAATGCCCTGCTTGTTGTCCTGCGCGAAAGTGTAATCTTTGATGTAACCTTCCAGCTTGAGAACTTCCGCAATGGCGGTTTTGATTTTCGAGCCTGGAATTTCAACCTTGTCATGATAGACAGAATTTGCATTGCGAATGCGGGTAAGCATATCCGCAATAGGATCAGTCATTGCCATAGGAAACCGATATCCTCCCTTCTAATTTTTACCAACTGGACTTAGTAATGCCAGGAATTGCGCCGGCGTAGCTCTGCTCACGGAAGCAAATGCGGCACATATCAAATTTTCTCATATAGCCGTGCGGACGACCGCAGATTTTGCAGCGGTTGTAACGGCGGGTTTTGTACTTAGGTTCTTTACTCCACTTTTCGATTAAAGCTTTTTTCGCCATTTGATAATCACCTTCCAAATTAAGCAGCGGCGAACGGCATACCCATAAGCGACAGAAATTCGCGAGCTTCCTCGTCAGTTTTCGCCGTCGTCACAATGATTATGTCCATTCCGCGGATTTTATCAATTTTATCGTACTCAATTTCAGGGAAGATGAGCTGTTCCTTGACGCCGATAGCGTAATTGCCGCGTCCGTCAAACGAATTGCGATTCACGCCGCGAAAGTCACGCACGCGCGGAAGGGCGATATTCATAAACTTATCAAGAAATTCATACATACGCTCGCCGCGAAGTGTAACCTTACAGCCAATCGCCATACCTTTACGAAGTTTCCACGCCGCCAAAGATTTTTTCGCGCGCGTCACAATCGGTTTTTGTCCGGAAATGGCGGTTAAATCTGCGATAGCCGCTTCCAACGCCTTCGGATTTCCAACTGAATCGCCAGCCGCAATGTTGATAACGATTTTCTCAAGTTTCGGAACTTGCATTACATTTTTGTAGGCAAATTTCTGAGTCAATGCGCCGACAACTTCGCTTTTATATTTTTCCAAAAGTCTGCTCACAATATCCCTCCTTCCAGATTATTTCGCCTTGTCAACGACTTCGCCGCATTTTTTGCAAACGCGCATATTTTTACCGTCAACCTGTTTATGAGCAATGCGTGTAGGTTTATTGCACGCGGGGCAAACCAACATAACTTTGCAGACATTGAGCGGCATTTCCTTAGAAATAATTCCGCCCTGCGGAGCTTTCAGACTGGGCTTTGTGTGGCGTTTGACTTTGTTAATTTCCTCAACGACCACTTGCCCTTTCTTCGGAATTGCTTGAATGATTTTGCCCTGCTTGCCTTTATCCTTACCGGAAAGTACGACGACGGTGTCGCCTTTTTTTACGTGTAATTTTGTAAGTGACAATCGACACCCTCCTCTCTTACAAAACTTCCGGCGCGAGTGAGATTATCTTCATAAAATCCTTTTCGCGCAGTTCACGTGCCACCGGTCCAAAAATACGAGTGCCGCGCGGAGTTTTATCTTCCTTAATCAGAACCGCCGCGTTTTCGTCGAAACGAATGTACGAGCCGTCCGGACGGCGCAAGCCTTTTCTGGAACGAACCACAACTGCCTTGACAACATCGCCTTTTTTGACTTGCCCGCCAGGCGACGCAGATTTTACTGAAGCCACAATGATATCGCCAATGTTCGCATAACGACGGAAAGAGCCGCCCAATACGCGAATGCACATCAAATCTTTTGCGCCGGTGTTATCGGCTACGTTTAACATTGTTTGCTGTTGAATCACGATTTGCCCTCCTTCCGAAAATTATTTCGCCTTCTCGACGATTTTAACGAGACGCCAGCGCTTTTCCTTCGACAACGGGCGCGTTTCCATAATCGAAACTCTGTCGCCGATATGCGCCTCTTCGTTTTCGTCGTGCGCCTTGAATTTCACCGTGCGCTTGACGGCTTTTTTGTAAAGTTTGTGCTGAACGAGCTCTTCAATCGCCACGACAATTGTTTTGTCCATTTTATCGGAAACAACTTTGCCGACGCGAACTTTGCGCTCGTTGCGTTTTGTGTTTTCGCTCACGATTTGCCTCCCTCCTCAAACATTCAGAACCACAGGCGTTGAACGATAACCAATTCCCATACGGTCGATACCCATATCAATCAGCTGCAGAAAATGTTCACGAGTGCGAATACAGCCGCTGCCCTTAACTTTAATTCTTTCGCCGCAAATGTCAAGCATAACTTTGATAATTTCCGGCGTCGCTCCGTGAGCCTCATGTCCGGTTAAAAATCCGGTTGAAGTCTTGACAAAATCAGCCTTAGCCGCAATCGCACATTCGCAAGCTTTTTTCACTTCGTCGACAGTCAACGCGTCAGTTTCAAAAATTACCTTAATTTCAGTGCCGTATTTGTGGCAAACTTCCACGACCGCGGCAATATCCGCCGTTACGTCGTCCCATTTGCCGGAGCGAATCCAGCCGTAATTTGAAACGATATCCAAATCTTGAATTTTCCAATTCCGGCAGTATTCTTCAGCCTGCAAAACTTTCGACGCGGTTGTTGAAGTTCCGAACGGAAAATCGCAAACCACGCAAATACCGGTTTTCGTGCCTTTGGTAAGTTCGTCAGCAATCGGCAATGAAGAAGGATTTATGCAAACCGTCGCGCAGCCGTAATCGACGCCCTCTTGAATGTAGCGGCGAATGTCAGATTCGGTAAATTCCGGTTTCAGCACGGACTGATCTATGTAAGCGGCAAGTTCCGATAAAGTCATATCGGCGGCTTTTTTATTTGGATGTGTCATTTTCGCACCTCTGAGAAATTATTGGCGAATACCGAGTTCTTGTTCGCGCTGAATGGTTTTGATACGAGCAATAGATTTTTTCACGTCGCGAATGCGCATAGGATTTTCCAGCTGACCGGTTGCGTGTTGAAAGCGCAGGTTGAAAAGTTCTTCCTTCAAAGATTTAAGTTTTTCGGACTGTTCGTCGGCGCTCAAATCACGAATCTCATTAGCCTTCATGTGCGTCACCGCCTTTATCAGCTTCCGCCGCCGCCTCTTCAGCCGCGTGTTTTTCTTCCTCGAACGCGGTATGAGCCGCCTTCTTTGCGTCTGCTAAAGTTTCATTGACGACAGGAACGTAAACGTCGCCTTGATGATCGGATTCAATGAATTTGGTTTTAATCGGCAATTTGTGACCGGCAAGGCGCATAGCTTCAGCCGCGATTTCGCGCGGAACTCCTGCCATTTCGAAAAGCACACGACCAGGTTTAACAACTGCTACCCAATATTCCGGCGAGCCTTTACCGGAACCCATACGAGTTTCAGCGGGCTTTGCAGTTACCGGTTTATCGGGGAAAATTTTAATCCAAACTTGACCGCCGCGGCGAATGTAACGCGTCATTGCGATACGCGCCGCCTCAATCTGACGATTTGTAATCCAAGCCGGTTCGAGCGCGACTAAGCCGTATTGTCCATGAGCAATTGTATTGCCCTTGTTGGACTTGCCCTTCATTCTGCCGCGAAATTGCTTGCGGTACTTAACTCTCTTAGGCATTAACATTACTCGTCACTCCCTTCAACGGGCTGGACGCTACCGGCTTTTTCCTTTTTTTCGGGAAGAACTTCGCCCTTGAAAATCCAAACTTTGACGCCGATTCTGCCGTAAGTTGTATTTGCTTCGGCGAATCCGTAATCGATATCTGCGCGAAGAGTATGAAGAGGAATGCTGCCTTCACGGTAAGATTCGGAACGGGCAATTTCAGCGCCGCCCAAACGACCGCTGCACATAATTTTGATACCCTTAGCACCGAGGCGCATTGTACGACCAACCGATTGTTTCATTGCGCGGCGGAATGCAATTCTGCGCTCCAACTGTCCGGCGATATTTTCAGCTACCAAAGTTGCGTCCAAATCCGGCTGCTTAATTTCCATAATGTTAATATCAAGGCGCTTGTCGGTGATTTTCTTCAGTTCGGACTTAATTTCTTCGATACCCTGTCCGCCTTTACCGATTATAACGCCAGGTCGGGCTGTATGTATCGTGATTTTAAGTCTGTCCTTAGATCTTTCAGTTTCAATGCGCGAGATACTTGCTTGAATGGGTTGTTTTTGACTTTTAGCGTCCTTGCCGCTCGGATTATCTTTGTCGTCGCGGGCGCTGCGTGTAATTTTGAGATTTTTTAAGACCTTGCGGATTTTAATATCTTCGTGAAGATTTTTCGCAAATTCACCGGATTTGTCACCGGCGTACCAATTAGCATCCCACGTTTTGATAATGCCGAGGCGTATTCCGTGCGGATGTACCTTCTGCCCCAAACTGTTTCCCTCCTTCGATTAATTTGCTGCCTGTTCTTTTTCGGAAACAACGACCGTAATATGTGAAGTATGTTTCAAAATGCTGAACGCCTGCCCGCGTGAACGGGGGTGAATCCTCTTGAAGGTAGGACCTTGATCCACAAAACATTTCGACACATAAAGGTTATCGGCGTCCAAATCAAGATTGTTTTCAGCATTAGCAACGGCGGAGCGCAGAACTTTATTTACAAGCACTGCTCCACGTTTCGGCGTGAATTTCAAAATCGCCAATGCGTCGGCTATGCTCTTGCCACGAATTAAATCGATAACAATGCGAACTTTGCGCGGCGCGATTCTCACGTACTTTGCTATTGCTTTCGCTTCTTTTGCCACGAAAAAACCTCCTTCCTTGTTCAGGGACTAGTGGAAAGTGGTCAGGGATTAGTTTAAAAATCACTATTCCCTTTTCACTATACCCTAACCCCTATTTCAGCTTAGTTTTGCGCTCTTCGCCGGCGTGCCCTTTGAAGGTACGAGTCGGCGCAAATTCGCCAAGCTTGTGACCAACCATATCTTCAGTAATATAAACCGGAACATGTTTTTTGCCGTCATGAACGGCGATTGTGTGAGTAATGAACGCAGGAAGAATTGTTGAACTGCGCGACCATGTACGAATAACTTTCTTGTCATTGGCGGCGTTGAGAGCCTCGATTTTCTTCAAAAGTTTTTCGGATACAAACGGTCCTTTTTTAACAGATCTTGACAAAATTATTTCCTCCTTCCAGCATTACTTACGACGACGCACGATAAGTTTATCCGAAGCTTTTTTGCGGCGTGTTTTAGCACCCATAGCGCATTTGCCCCATTTGGTAACAGGATGTTTGCGCCCAACAGGACTGCGCCCTTCACCGCCGCCATGCGGATGGTCAACCGGATTCATAACTACGCCGCGGTTTGCAGGACGAATACCGAGCCAGCGTGAACGTCCGGCTTTACCAATCGTAATATTTTCGTGATCAAGATTGCCAACCTGCCCAATCGACGCGCGGCAGTTAATATGAACTTTGCGAACTTCGCCGGAGGGCATTCTCAAAGTTGCGTAATTGCCTTCCTTAGCCATAAGCTGAGCCGCCGCTCCTGCGCTGCGAACAAGTTGCCCGCCCTTACCGATTTTCAATTCGATATTGTGAATTAACGTACCAACCGGAATATTTTTCAGCGGCAAGCAATTACCAACCTTGATATCAGCTTCCGAACCGGATTCAACTTTGTCACCGACTTTCAAACCATTCGGCGCGATTATGTAACGCTTTTCACCGTCCGCGTAATGCAAAAGAGCAATGCGCGCGCTGCGGTTCGGGTCGTACTCAATCGTGGCAACTTTCGCCGGAATACCATCTTTGTTGCGTTTGAAGTCGATGATTCTGTAACGGCGCTTATGTCCGCCGCCTTGATGCCGTACCGTTAATTTTCCCTGTTGGTTACGCCCGCCATGACTTTTCAGCGGCGCAAGCAAGGATTTTTCCGGCTTGTCTGTCGTGATTTCTTCGAAAGTCGAAACCGTCATAAAACGACGTCCGGCAGAATACGGCTTAAATGTTTTAATTCCCACTCGCTTTAACCTCCTCGATTTATTTTTATCAATCGGAAGATTTTACATCATTGAGAAATTATTAGCAAAATAAAAATTAAAATCGCCATTCCGATAAGAAATTTTTTAAAATATTTAATTGCCAAAAACGCTATTATCGACAAAACGGCAACTGTCACAACTTCCTCGGTCGAACCAAAATATTCTACGAGTTTGTCCCAAAGAGCATTGCCGAATATGAATGTTATCAGCGCTTTTATCATGACGCAAAATCTCCAATGATTTTTTAAGCAGTGAAGAACTCGATTGATTCGCCCGCCGCCAATTTGACAATCGCCTTTTTGTAGCTGGCGGTTTTGCCAACAACGCGACCGCGGCGTTTGACTTTGCCCTTGACGTTAACCGTGTTGACATTCTCGACTTTGACGTTGAAAATTTCAGCAACGGCAGCGCCAATCTGGATTTTATTTGCGCGCTTGTCGACGACGAAAACGTATTTACCTTCAGTCATCAAATCGGTAGTGCGCTCAGTAATCAGCGGGCGGATAAGAATATCTCTGGCTTCCATTTAAGCGTACACCTCCTGAATTTTTTCGACAGCGTCTTTGGTAAGAAAAACTTTCTCGCTGTTCAAAATATCGTAGACGTTCAACTGGAGCGCGCTAATCGTTTTCGCATTTTGAAGATTGTTCGAAGAGAGCACAACGTTTTCAATGAGTTCTTTGGTAATGAAAAGCGCCTTGCATTCGTCAACGCCAAAATTTTTCTGGAACGCCACAAAGTTTTTAGTTTTCGGCGCGTCAAAATTCAAATCGTCGAGAACAATCAAGCTGTCGCTTTTAACCTTATCGCTCAAAACGCACTTCAAAGCAAGTCTGCGCTGTTTACGCGGCATGGTGAAAGAATAATCGCGAGGGTGCGGTCCAAAAATCGTACCGCCGCCACGCCAAAGCGGACTTCTGCGCGAACCTGCGCGAGCGCGACCAGTACCTTTTTGACGCCAGGGTTTACGACCGCCGCCGCGTACCATTCCGCGGGTTTTTGTTTGGTGAGTTCCCAATCTCCACGAAGCCATTTGCATTACAACGGCTTGATGGACAAGTCCGGCATTCATTTCAACGTCGAAAATTTCAGCGCTGAGTTCGATATCGCCGACTTTTTTATTTGTCATATCGTATACTGCCAATTTGGGCATCTGTCAATCCTCCTTCCAATTATTTTTTCGGCTTAGCCGGTTTCACGGTTTCACGAACGATAACAAGGCTTTTCTTCGCGCCTGGAATTGCGCCTTTGATAAGGAGCAAATTTCTGTCAACATCGACTTTAACAACCGTCAAACGCTGAATAGTGGTACGAACGCCGCCCATTCTGCCAGGCAATTTCTTACCTTTGATAACGCGCCCGCCAGGACCGGAAAGCATTGCACCGGTTGAGCCAGGCTCGCGGTGAGATTTTGAGCCGTGCCCCATAGGTCCGCGCGCAAAATGGTGGCGCTTGATACTTCCCGCAAAGCCTTTGCCTTTGGAAGTTCCGATAACGTCAACCAATTCGCCCGCCGCGAAAATATCTACGCCGATAACGTCGCCGATTTTGTATTCGGATTCCGCGTCAAGGCGAACTTCACGGAGATATTTAACAGGCTTGACGCCCATTTTGCTGAAATATCCGGCGCTGGGTTTGTTAACGTGCTTTTCTTTAATTTCGCCGAATCCGATTTGAACGCCGTAATAGCCGTCGCTGTCCACGGTTTTGTTGCGAATGACAACGTTATTGCCGCTCTCAACCACGGTTACCGGAATTACCTTGCCGTCGTCGGTGAAAATTTGCGTCATGCCCAGCTTAATTCCTAAAATTGTTTTTGCCAATGTCTACGCCTCCTCAATCAACCTTAAGTTCGATTTCAACACCGGCAGGAAGGTCAAGACGGACAAGCGCGTCGACAGCTTTTTGATTCGGCTGAAGAATATCGATAAGGCGCTTGTGAGTTCTCATTTCAAACTGCTCGCGAGAATCTTTGTTGACGTGCGGTGAGCGCAAAATTGTATAGATATTTTTTTCGGTAGGAAGCGGGATAGGACCGGAAACCATAGCGCCGTTTTTGCGGACGGTTTCAACGATTTTTGCCGCGCTCTGATCTAACAATTTGTGATCATACGCCTTTAAGCGAATACGAAGTTTTTTCTTAGGTGTTTTCTGTGGCAATTTTTGTTCCTCCTTATTGGAAGTTATGCTCAATAGCAGTTCCCTTGACGAAATAATTGCCGATAATCCCGCCAAGCAATCTGCCAGTCATAGCAAAAATTAAGGAAGAGGAATCAGCGGTCGCCAATCCCTACTTCCCGAAAATCCTGTGAAAACTAATTGTTAATTACTCGTTAATTTCAATGACGCGTCCCGAGCCAACTGTATGACCGCCTTCACGAATAGCGAAGAGCAAACCTTTTTCAATAGCAATCGGAGTAATGAGTTCAACGTCCATTTCGATATGATCGCCAGGCATGCACATTTCAGCGGGGTCGCCGTTGGTGTCTTTCAAGTTGCCAACTACGCCGGTAACGTCGGTTGTGCGGAAGTAGAATTGCGGGCGATAATTTGCAAAGAACGGAGTATGACGTCCGCCTTCTTCTTTGGTAAGGACGTAAACTTGAGCCTTGAATTTTGTATGCGGATGAATTGTACCAGGTTTCGCCAAAACTTGACCGCGTTCAATTTCTTTACGGTCGACGCCGCGGAGGAGAACACCAACGTTATCGCCGGCAACAGCGCTGTCAAGGAGCTTGCGGAACATTTCAATACCGGTTGCAACAGTCTTTCTCGGCTCGTCGCGCAGTCCAACGATTTCAACAGGGTCATTGAGTTTCAATTCGCCGCGTTCGACACGACCGGTAGCAACTGTGCCGCGTCCGGTGATTGTGAAGACGTCTTCAACCGGCATAAGGAACGGTTTATCTTTGTCGCGTTCCGGAGTCGGAATATAATCGTCAACCGCGTCAAGAAGTTTCATAATGTTAGCTTCCTGTTCAGCGTCGCCTTCGAGCGCCAAAAGTGCAGAGCCTGCGATAATCGGAATGTCGTCACCAGGAAATTCATACTTGCTGAGGAGTTCGCGGACTTCCATTTCAACGAGTTCAAGAAGTTCGGGGTCGTCAACCTGGTCAACCTTGTTAAGGAAAACAACGATAGCCGGAACGCCAACTTGACGTGCGAGCAAGATATGTTCACGAGTCTGAGGCATAGGACCGTCAGAAGCCGCAACAACGAGGATAGCGCCGTCCATTTGCGCCGCGCCGGTGATCATGTTTTTAATATAGTCAGCGTGACCGGGGCAGTCAACGTGTGCATAGTGGCGTTTTTCGGTTTCGTATTCAACGTGAGCGGTATTAATCGTAATTCCGCGTTCGCGTTCTTCCGGTGCTTTATCAATGTTTTCGTAGGATTCGTACTTTGCAAAACCTTTCTTAGAGAGAACCTTTGTAATAGCCGCAGTAAGCGTCGTTTTGCCGTGGTCGATGTGTCCAATCGTACCAATATTAACGTGCGGTTTACTACGGTCAAACTTCTGCTTTGCCAAAATTAACACTCCTTTATTTAGAGAAAAGAATTTACCATTTTATAAACTTAAGCGAATTATTCGCCCTTGTTTCTCGCAACAATCGCATCGGCAATGGTTTTCGGCACTTCGTCGTAATAAGCGACTTCCATTGAATAAGTACCGCGCCCTTGCGTTTTCGACCTTAAATCGGTTGAGTAGCCGAACATCTCAGACAGCGGAACAAATCCGTGAATGACCTGCAAACCGCTCCGCGTTTCCATACCGTCAATCTTGCCGCGCCGTGCATTCAAATCGCCGATAACGTCGCCCATATAAATTTCGGGAACGGTAACTTCGACTTTCACGTAAGGCTCAAGCAACACCGGACGCGCCTTTTCGGCCGCCGCCTTAAACGCAATTGAACCGGCGATTTTAAACGCCGCTTCGCTTGAGTCAACTTCGTGGAAACTGCCGTCATAGACAACCGCCTTGACGTCAACCATCGGATATCCCGCAAGTACGCCATTTTCCATAGCCTGCTTGACGCCCGCCTCAATCGGATTGATATATTCTTTCGGAATTACGCCGCCGACGATTTTGCTTTCAAATTCAAAGCCTTTGCCAACTTCATTCGGGAAAATTTCAATCCAGCAATGTCCGTACTGCCCGTGTCCGCCGCTTTGACGAATAAATTTGCCTTCAGCCTTCGCGCTTTTACGAATCGTCTCACGGTATGCAACCTGCGGCTCGCCAACTTTGCAGTCGACTTTAAATTCGCGCAGCATTCGGTCAACGATAATCTGCAAATGCAATTCGCCCATTCCGGAGATAATCGTCTGTCCGGTTTCTGGGTCGGTACGAACTTTAAATGTAGGATCTTCCTCCGCCAACTTTTGAAGGGCAATTCCCATTTTGTCCTGGTCATTTTTCGTCGAGGGTTCAACCGCAACTGAAATGACGGGGTCGGGAAATTCCATTGATTCAAGGATAATCGGCTTAGATTCGTCGCAGAGCGTATCGCCCGTCGTGGTATCCTTCAAGCCAACCGCCGCCGCAATATCGCCGCTGTAAACTGTGTCAATCTCCGTGCGGTTATTCGCGTGCATTTGCAAAATCCGCCCAATGCGTTCTTTCTTGCCCTTAGTCGAATTGTAAACGTAAGAACCCGACTTTAACACACCGGAATAAACTCTGAAAAATGCCAGCTTGCCAACGTACGGGTCAGTCATAATTTTAAAAGCGAGCGCCGCGAAAGGCGCGCTGTCGCTTGAAGGTCTCGAATCTTCGTCGCCGTTCGGTTTAACGCCTTGAATCGGCGGAATATCGGTAGGTGCGGGCATATAATCAACAATCGCGTCAAGTAGCGGTTGCACGCCGCGGTTTTTGTATGAAGTGCCGCAAGTTACGGGCGTCATTGTGCAGTTGATAGTAGCCTTGCGAATAACGGCTTTAATTTCGTTAACGGTAACTTCGTCGCCGCCGAGATATTTTTCCATGAAGTCATCATCTTGTTCAGCGCAGGCTTCCAAAAGTTTATCGCGATAATCCTTAGCCATATCGAGCATATCAGCCGGAATTTCGATTTGGTCGGCAACTTTGCCTAAATCGTCTTCATAAACGGTAGCTTCCATTGTGACGAGGTCGATAATTCCTTCAAAGCTGTCTTCCGCGCCGATTGGCAACTGAATCGCCACAGCGTTTGTATGAAGTCTGTCGCGCATCATTTGAATGACATTGTAAAAATCTGCGCCGGTGATATCCATTTTGTTGACGTAAGCCATTCGCGGGACGTGGTATCTTTCCGCTTGACGCCAAACAGTTTCGGTTTG
>CAJOMO010000034.1:0-2427 GCA_905235685.1 uncultured Selenomonadaceae bacterium | reverse complement strand
GTGCAGTTAAAATCGCCAGCGCGCCGTCCAAAACTCTAAGCGAACGTTCAACTTCAACCGTGAAATCAACGTGCCCGGGCGTGTCGATAATGTTAATGCGGTGGTCTTTCCAAAAACAAGTGGTAGCCGCTGAAGTTATCGTAATGCCGCGTTCCTGCTCTTGAACCATCCAGTCCATTGTCGCCGCGCCGTCGTGTACTTCGCCGATTTTGTGATTTTTACCCGTATAAAAAAGTATGCGCTCAGTCGTCGTCGTTTTGCCGGCGTCTATATGCGCCATGATTCCTATGTTGCGAGTTTTTTCTAGTGAAAAATCTCTTGACACTTTGAATTTCGCTCCTATCCAAAAAATTCACTTCGACGGAAAAAAATTCAAGTGTCGTATTACCAACGATAATGAGCAAACGCCTTGTTGGCCTCTGCCATCTTGTGAGTATCTTCCTTCTTCTTGATAGCCGCGCCAACGTTATTGGCAGCGTCCATAAGTTCAGCTGAAAGGCGCGCGTCCATAGTTTTTTCGCCGCGGAGTCTTGCATAATTTACAAGCCAGCGAATACCCAAAGTTTGGCGTCTTTCGGGGCGAACTTCGACCGGAACTTGATAGTTGGCACCGCCAACACGGCGCGCGCGAACTTCCAATACCGGCATAACATTTTTCAGTGCCGTTTCAAAAATTTCAAGCGGGTCTTTGCCGGTTTTTTCGCGAATCGCCTCAAATGCGTCATAAACTACGCGCTGCGCGACAGATTTTTTGCCGGAGAGCATAACTTTATTGATGAACTTGGTAACGATTTTGGAATGGTAAACCGGATCTGGCAGGACGTCACGCTTCGGCACAGAACCTTTTCTTGGCATCGTAATATCTCCTTAATTACTTTTTCTTCGGCTTAGCCTTTTTCGCGCCGTATTTGGAACGAGCCTGATTTCTATCTTGAACGCCTGCTGTATCCAAAGAACCGCGAATGATATGGTAACGCACACCAGGTAAATCTTTGACACGACCGCCGCGAATCAAAACGACGCTGTGCTCCTGCAGATTGTGACCTATTCCTGGAATGTATGCAGTAACCTCAATGCTGTTGGTTAAACGAACGCGCGCCACTTTGCGGAGAGCTGAATTAGGTTTTTTCGGCGTAGTGGTATAAACGCGCGTGCAAACTCCACGTTTTTGCGGACATTCTTTCAGAGCCGGCGCAGTAGATTTTTCAATAACACTTTGACGACTTTTTCTAACCAATTGGTTAATTGTCGGCATACATTCACCCCCTTTCAAAAATTGCAAAAAGTAACCTTTCCAAAACGTACGGTATGATATCATTGCCCAAAAATGCCGTCAAGTGGCGTCAGGACGCGAAGTCTATGCACGCTTTTTCGTTTAGGAAAATATATTGATAACGCAAATTTAATGCCACACATCATTAATTTAAAAAAATTTACAATCGGTTTTATTGCCAGTTCAATTTGAAATACTGTTCATCGTCGACAGGTTCGAGCCACTCGTTGGACGCACCTTCAGCCGGAATTTCCACCGCCAAATGCGAAAACCAACTGTCAGCCGCTGCGCCGTGCCAATGCTTAACTTCCGGCGCAATATTCACCACGTCGCCAGGTTTCAACGCTTGCGGCGCTTTACCAAACTCTTGATACCAGCCGCGCCCGCCGGTTACCAACAAAATTTGCCCGCCTTTGTGGTGAATGTGCCAATTATTTCTGCAGCCAGGCGAAAAAGTCACGTTGTGGATTGCGCCGCCCTTGTCGGTGAGCGGATTCAGATAAGCCTGTCCGATGAAATATTTGCTGAACTGTTCGGGCAACGGTTTGCCCACGTCAAAAACGCTCGGATTTTTAATTTCGCTCATAGTTAACTCTCCTCTCAAATTTCTGTTGGCATTATACCCTGCGCGAGGGTTTTGGTCAAAAATTTTTCGGCTTGCATACAATTAGAAAATGTGATAAATTTTTTTGGTTTAAATTAAGGAGGCTTTTAAAATTGAGAAGCGATATTGTTAAAAAGGGCGCGACGCGTTGCGCTCACAGATCTTTATTCAATGCTAACGGATTTGGTCCGGAAGAATTAAGCCGTCCGCTGATTGGCGTTTGCAATTCTTTCAACGAGATTATTCCCGGTCATATGCATTTGCGTTCGATAACTGAAGCGGCGAAATTGGGCGTGGCGGCGGCCGGCGGTACTCCGATTGAATTTCCGGCTATCGGCGTTTGCGACGGAATTGCCATGGGGCATACCGGTAGGAAATATTCTTTGGCGAGCCGTGAATTAATCGCTGATTCGATTGAAGCGGTGACGATGGCGAGCGGCTTTGACGGGCTGATTTTAATTCCGAATTGCGATAAAGTTGTGCCTGGTATGTTAATGGCGGCGGCGCGCTTGAATATTCCTGCGGTGATTGTCAGCGGCGGTCCAATGTT
>CAJOMO010000033.1 GCA_905235685.1 uncultured Selenomonadaceae bacterium | reverse complement strand
AAAAATAAATTCAGCGATTGTCAATTTGTTGGCGTGGATACCGAGGAAGATTTAAAGCGCGTCAACGAAATTTACCGTGAGGCTGGTGGAAAATTTGAATAAGATTAACATTGGAAATATCGAAATTGGCGGCGGCAAACTTTTTTTGATGGCGGGTCCTTGCGTTTTGGAAGGTTACGAGCGCAGTTTGAAAATCGGTCGCCGCGCCAAAGAAATTGCCGAAAAATTGAATCTGCCGTATATTTTCAAGGCGTCCTTCGACAAAGCAAATCGTTCTTCAATAAAAAGTTTTCGTGGTCCAGGTTTGGACGAAGGGCTGAAAATTCTTGCAGCGATTAAATCTGAGCTGAATGTTCCGATTGTCACGGATATTCACGAAAGTTATCAAGCCGAGCCGGTCGCGCAGGTTGCGGATATTCTTCAAATTCCGGCGTTTTTGTGCAGGCAAACCGATTTGCTCATTGCGGCGGCGAAAACCGGCAAAGTCGTTAACGTCAAGAAGGGGCAATTTCTTTCACCCAATGATATGAAAAATGTTATCGTCAAGCTTGAAGAATCTGGCACGCGAAAAATTATGCTGACGGAGCGCGGCGCGAGTTTCGGCTATAATAATCTGGTCGTGGATATGCGCGGCTTGCCGATAATGCGCAGTTTTGGTTATCCGGTGATTTTCGACGGCACTCACAGCGTGCAACTTCCAGGCGGCGGCGGCGAAACTTCGGCGGGTCAACGTGAATTTGTTGGATATTTAACGCGGGCGGCTGCGGCTGTTGGGATTGACGGCTTATTTTTGGAAGTCCACGACAACCCCGCGGAAGCTTTATCGGACGGCGCGAATATGATTTATCTTGACAAGCTCGAAAATTTGTTGAAAAATGTAATGGCGGTACACGAAGCCGCAAAAAATTTCTGTGAGGTTTAACATGATTAAAAACAGGGCGATTGAAACTTTGAAGATAGAGGCGGAGGCGGTTGAAAATCTGATTCCGCGAATTGACGACGAATTTGTTTCCGCGGTCGAAGAAATTTTGAAATGTCACGGGCGCGTGGTAGTAACGGGAATGGGAAAATCGGGGCACGTTGGGCGCAAAATCGCGGCAACTTTGGCGTCAACCGGCACGCCTGCGTTTTTTATGCATCCGGCGGAGGCTTATCACGGCGATTTGGGAATGATAACCGAAAATGATATCGTCGTGGCGATTTCAAATAGCGGCGAAAGTTCCGAGATTGTTAACATTTTGCCGATAATTCGCAGGATTGGCGCGAAAATTATTGCGCTTAGCGGGCGGAAAAATTCTTCGCTCGGTAAAAACGCCGATTATTTTATAAACATTGGCGTTGAACGCGAGGCTTGCACTTTGGGCTTAGCGCCGACCGCCTCGACAACTGCAACTCTGGCAATGGGCGACGCTATTGCAATGGCGCTGATGGAAGCCAAAAAATTTACCGCGAAAAATTACGCGCTGTTTCACCCGGGCGGCGCATTGGGCAGAAAACTTTTGCTTACTGTTGGCGACGTTATGCACAGCGGCGAAGATAACCCGATTGTGCAAATTGGCGCGACGGTTAAAGACGCGCTCTTTGAAATGACGGCAAAAGGTTTGGGCGCGGTTTCCGTTGTCGACAAAAATAATAAATTTATCGGGTTGGTGACGGACGGGATAATTCGGCGCGCGCTTGAAAAGGACAAAAATTTTATCGACGAGCCGGTTGAACACATTATGAAAACTGAGCCGCTCATTATCAGCGCGGATAAACTGGCGGCGGCGGCTCTTTCGGTTATGGAAAAACACAAGCCGCGTCCGGTTACGGTTTTGCCGGTTGTCGACGCGGAAAATAATCCGGTTGGTATGATTCACATTACAGATTTGTTGCGGCAAGGTGTGGTTTGAGTGAAAATTTCTGAAGATGCATATGAGCGCGCGAAAAAAATTCGGCTGGTGATTTTCGACGTCGACGGCGTTTTGACAGACGGCGGGATTTACATTGGCGAGAGCGGCGAACTTTTTAAAAGTTTTCATTGCCACGACGGCTTTGGAATTACCGTGGCTCATCGCGCAGGACTGCAGACGGCGATTTTGACGGGGCGTCAATCCATTTGTACGATTAACCGCGCAAAAGATTTAGGTATCACAGCGGTTAAGCAGGGGCAAATGAACAAGCGCGGCGCTTACAAAGAATTGAAAACTGAATTTGCACTGCGCGACGAAGAAATTGCTTACGTGGCGGACGACGTTATCGATTTGCCGGTATTTGTGCAAGTTGGATTTCGGGCGGCGGTTGGCGACGCTAAAATTGAAGTCAAGGAGCGTGCTCATTTTGTGGCGGAAAATTGCGGCGGGCGCGGCGCTGTCCGTGAAGTGCTCGAATTTATTTTGAAAGCTCAAGGTAAATGGTCAAAAATTATCGAAGAATACACAACGATTGAGGGGTAAAAATGTTATACAAAGCGCTAATGATTTTCAGTCGGCTGGTGCGGCTGCTGCCGTACGGCGCGCTGTTATTTTTGGGGCGAATTTTGGGCAATTTGTATTACATATTTATCAAAAAACAACGCGAGCGTGCGGTTTCGCAAATGATGCCAGCTTTGCAAATTTCAGAGGCAGAGGCGCGAAAAATCGTGCGTGAATCATTTGTAAATTTGGCGCGCAATGTCCTAGAAATTTTTTATATGCCGAATCTCAACGAAAAAAATTTATCGCAGTACATAGAGATTGATCATCTCGAAAGAATGCAGGCGGCGCTCGCCGAAGGACACGGCGTCGTGGTTTTAACGGGACACATCGGCACTTGGGAATGGCTCAGTGCGGCGTTCAGCCTAAACGGAATGCCGGTAACAGCGATAGCCAAAGTTCAGCCGAATCAAGAATATTCGCGGGTGCTGGACGATTTGCGGGCGACAATTCACGTAGAAATATTCAACCGCGGCACGAGCGAATTATTATCGGCGGGGCGGGCTTTGAAGAAGGGCAAAATTTTAGGATTTCTGGCAGATCAAGACGGCGGACCAGGCGGCGCGTTTATAAATTTCCTGGGAAAAATCGCGTCAACGCCAATGGGACCGGCTGTCTTTTCCAAAAAATTCAATTCGCCCGTTTTACCGGCTTTTATAATTCGTCAGCCGAACGGGCGGCACTTGGTAAAAATTTTTGACGTTATGCACTTTGAAGATACCGGCGACGCGGACGGCGATTTATTCAGATTTACCGAAAAAATGACGCGGATTTTGGAGCAGGTTATTCGCGAAAATCCTACACAGTGGCTGTGGTTTCAAAAACGCTGGAACACGCCGCCCGAAATGCAGAAAACTAAGCATCATACCGTGAAAAGCGAGCAGTGATATGGATAGCAAAGTTAAAATTTTACTCGGCATAATCGGCGCACTCTTCGTTTATTTAATCGTTTGGGTTGTGCTGAATACGCCCGACGAGCCGCCGCCAATTGAAAAAATCGAGCCGCCGTCCATTATGGAATACGAAGGCAACACCATTATCGAAGAAAAAAACGGCGTCAAACTTTATGAGCTGAATGCAGGCAAAATGGTTATCGACGTAGAAACTCAAAATGCGACCTTTGAAAATCTCGACGGGAAATTTTATCAGCCGAACGGCAGATTTTTTCAGCTTACCGCGAAGAAGGGCAATTACAATCACCAGAGCGGCGATATTCACGTTGAAGGCGAAGTTGTTGTAACCGACAGCGAAGGCGCGAAACTTACCGGCGGCACGCTCGATTGGAACGGCGCTGAGCAGATTTTAATTGCGACGGGCGATGTTAAAATTTCCAAAGACGATATGCGCGCTTATGGCGACCGCGCCGAGGCGTGGAACGGCTTAAGGCATTTTAAATTGATTGGCAACGCCCGCGTTTTGCGTGGTGTCAAAGATTCGGAGGGCGAATAATATGAATTGGAAAAAATTTTTGGCGGCAACCTGCGCGACGATGTTAATAGGTTCAACGGCGTTTTCGGCGGGCAACGAAAATTCGCCTTCCGAACTCAAATCTGAAGAAATTGATTACGATATGGATACCGAAATTGTACAGGCGAGCGGCGCCGTTAACGTCAAACATTCCGCGCAGCAGCAGCGGGCTAATGATAATGTACCGTCCGAAGTCAACGCTGATAATGTTGACTACGATATGCGAACCGGCGTTGTCACGGCTACGGGAAATGTTTTGCTGAAATACGGCGCTGACAGGGCAACCGGCGCGCGTGCCACTTACAACACGAATACGCAAGAGGCTTATCTTTCGGGCGGCGTCATTGTCAATCGCGGCGATTTAAAAATTACCTGCGACAGTTTAAGCAACGACGGGCGCGGGCATATGCAAGCCGATGGAAATGTTTACGGTGTGCAAACCGTTCCGCCGGACGCGAAAAATCCCCGCGGCGATACCCGCACTTTCACCGGCGACCACATTGATTATTATCCGAATGAACGCAGACATATCGTAGTTCCCAACGGCGGCTTATTCACCACAAACGACGGCAAATTCACCGCCGACCAAATGGAAGGCTGGATTGACGACGAATATTATATCGGCACGGGCAACGTTCACATTGTCAACCCGCCGCGCGAATTGGAAGCCGGCGGCGACCGCATCGATTATTACGCCACCGAAAACGGCAAGGCTGTTTTGACCGGCAACGCCTGGGCTAACCAGAAAAATAATACTATGCGCGGCAACCGCTTAACCGTTTACTTGACTGACGATAAAAATAATCCCGCGCCTATGACTTCGCCGAAAACTAATCAGCCAACCACGCCGCACGAATTTTTGACAAACGAGCCTTTCAGAAAATGAATATCGAGGCTAGAAATTTAGTTAAGGCGTTCAAGAAGCGCGTTGTCGTCAATAATGTTTCGTTGCGCGTCGAAAAAGGCGAAATTGTCGGCTTGCTCGGTCCGAACGGCGCGGGCAAAACCACTTCGTTTTATATGATTGTCGGGTTGGAACATCCGGATTCCGGCGAAGTTTTTGTTTCTGACGTGAATATTTCGCGTTTGCCCATGTATCGTCGCGCAGAACTCGGCATAAGTTATCTTACGCAAGAGGCGTCGATTTTCCGAAAATTGACTGTTGAGCAAAATATTATGGCGATATTGGAGACTTTGAAAATTTCGCGGGAAGTGGCGAAACAGCGGCTTGAAGATTTGCTGAAGGAATTTAATATCGTGCACGTGCGGGAGCGCAAAGGAACTGAACTTTCGGGCGGCGAACGGCGGCGCGTGGAAATTGCGCGGTGTCTTGCCCTTGAGCCGCAATTTATTTTGCTGGACGAACCTTTTGCCGGCGTTGACCCGCTGGCGGTTGCTGACATTCAGACGATTATTAAATATCTGCGCGAGCGCGGCATGGGAATTTTGATAACCGACCATAACGTTCGCGAAACGCTGAATATTGTTGACCGCGCGTATATTTTGAATGAAGGCAGGATTTTACTTGAGGGCAACGCGAATGAAATTGCGGAAAGCCCCATTGCTAAAAAATTTTATCTCGGCGATAATTTTAAACTTTGACAAATCCATTAAAAAAATATTTTTATAGTTAGTCTGAACTTTGAGGGGGAAATTTTTATGAAGGTTAAAGTTTGCAGTGCATTTAACGACGAAAAACTTGAGCGGAAAATTCAGCAGATGATTGACGAATGCGAAGAACAGGGCTTGAAACTCAAGGACATTTCCTATTCGACTTCGGCAGTTTCGCCGGTTGACCATATCAAGCTTGACAGCAAAACAATCGAGAATTGCTTTTTGAAATCGGCGATTTTGATTTTCGGCTAAAAAAATTTTCTGATAGGAGCGGCTTTTATTGCGCATCAGAATTTTGGATTTATACATTTTCCGCGAAGTGGTAATGGCGGCGATATTCGGCATTTGCGCATTTTCGGCGGTATTTATCGGCTCGGGAACATTATTCAGAATCGCAAGGTACATCACGGATTACGGCGCGTCAATTTCGTCAGTGCTGAAAATTTTCGTTTACGGTTTGCCGTCAATAATAATGTGGACTTTCCCAATGTCAATGTTGTTGGCAACGCTTTTAACATTCGGGCGGCTGTCGAGTTCGAGCGAAATTACTGCAATGAAATCTTGCGGAATAAGTTTCGGCAGAATCGCCGCGCCCGCAATTTTGTTGGGCTTTATGGTCAGCATTTGCGCAATTTTATTCAATGAACACGTCGTACCCTGGGCGAATACCGCGTACAACAACGTCGTTTATTTTGAAATTCAGGGCAACACCGAATTGAAATCGCAGGAGCATATTATCGTCAAGGAAATTCAAAGCGACAAACTTCAGCGGCTGGTTTACGCGCGCGAATTTAACGCGGGCAATGAAACTTTAACCGGCGTCACGATGCAGGAATTTGACGACGAAGGCAGACTGACGCACGTTGAAAACGCCACTTACGCCGAATGGAAAGACGACGTTTGGATTATGCACGACGGCACGATTTACGATATTTCGGACGCTGACAGGACGCGCACAATGAGATTTTCGACGCAAATTTTACCTGTAAAAGCGAGCCCGCGGCAAATTGTCCGTGAGCAAAAACGCCCCGAAGAATTGACGATGAAGGAACTTCGCGCGCAAATTGAAATTATGAAGACGCAGTACGTCAACACGGCGAAATTGGAAACTGAACTTTATCAGCGAATAACCGTGCCAATGGCGAGTTTGATTTTCGCGCTAATCGGCGTGCCGCTGGGACTGCAGCCAACGAGAAATTCTTCGTCAATGGGTTTCGCCTTCAGCGTCATAATAATTTTCATTTACTATTCGATAATGACATTGTCAAACGCGTTGGCGCGCGGCGGGATAGTGCCGCCGTTTTACGCCGTGTGGATACCGAATGTGATTGGGCTGATTTTCGGCGCAATATTAATCCGGCGGGCGTCACAGTGACTAGTAAAAATTTTTAACCACTAACCACTTTTCACTGACCACTGACCACTAAACAA
The DNA here is from genome assembly GCA_905235685.1 of uncultured Selenomonadaceae bacterium. Lineage (GTDB taxonomy): Bacteria > Bacillota > Negativicutes > Selenomonadales > Selenomonadaceae > Quinella. The sequence continues at coordinate 13,974 of CAJOMO010000033.1, read as the reverse complement.
GGGGGAAAATATTTTGAGGTTTAGCGATATGATGAATTTGAAAAAATTGCACTTCATAGGAATAGGCGGCGCGGGAATGAGCGCCCTTGCTAAAATTTTGATTGAATCCGGCTGCGAAATTACCGGCTCTGATTGCGCTGATTCCGCAACCGTTGAGATGTTAAAAAATCTCGGCGCGAAAATTTTTATTGGACACGACGGCGCGAATGTCGGCGACGCTGAGGCTATCGTTTGTTCCTCGGCTATTCGCAATGACAATCCCGAAATTCTCAAGGCGGCTGAATTGAAAATTCCCAAACTGCACCGCTCCGATATCAATGCTATGCTTTTAAATTCCAAAAAAGGTATCGCGGTGGCGGGCGCGCACGGCAAAACTACAACCACTTCGATGATTGGCTTTGTGCTGTACAACGCGGGCGTCGACCCCACGGTTATTATCGGCGGCGAATCGGTTGATTTGGGCACGGGCGCGATTTTGGGCAAAGGCGAATATCTTGTTTCGGAGGCGGACGAGAGCGACGGTTCATTTATCAAACTCAAGCCGACTGTTGCGGTTGTCACGAACATTGAAGACGATCACCTGGATTATTACGGCACGGTTGCCCGAATCCGCGAGGCTTTTAAAATTTTTATCGAAAATATCAATCCGGAAAACGGAGTTGCTGTGCTTTGTTTCGACAATGAAAATCTGCGCGAATTGGCGGGCGAAATTGACAGAAAAATTATTTCCTACGCGATTGACAATGACGCCGATTTTGTTGCCAAAAATATTCGTACCGGCGTTGAAGGCACGAGCTTTGACGTTTTTAACGGCGAAAAAAATTTGGGCAGAGTTCAGCTTGCGATACACGGGCGGCACAATGTTTTAAACGCGCTGGCGACGATTGCAACGGCTATGCATATCGGCGTGGATTTTGCGAAAATTGCTGACGGCTTGAGCAAATTTCACGGCGCTAAACGGCGTTTTCAAACGAAGGGCAACGTTAGAAATATTTGGATTGTCGACGATTACGGACACCACCCGACGGAAATTGCGGCAACTTTGAAGGCGGCGCGTGAAACTAATCCGCGCAGAATTATTTGTGTATTTCAGCCGCACAGGTATACCCGCACGCAACTTTTGCTCAGCGAATTTGGCGGCGCGTTTGCCGGTGCTGATTTGCTTGTGCTGACGGATATTTATTCCGCCGGTGAAGATAAGATTGACGGCATAAGCGGCGAGTCGATTTTGGAGCAAGTTTTAGCCGTGACGAATCAAGCGGTTTCGTACATTCCCGACCGCGAAAAAATTGCCGAATATCTGATTGAAAATGTGACGGCGGGCGATTTGGTGATAACAATGGGCGCGGGCGACATTTATAAAACTGCCGACGAACTCATTGAACTTTTGAAAAAACAGCGGCAGAATTGTAAAATCGTTGTGGTTATGGGCGGCACTTCCACCGAAGCCGAAGTTTCGCGCAGGACGGGCAAGGCGATTTTGGACGCGCTCCTTTCAAAAAATTATAACGCCGAGCCGCTCGAATTGAATCCTCAAACTTTCGCGGCTGACATTAAGGCGTTGAATTGCGGGATTGTCTTTAACGCGGTTCATGGGCTTTACGGCGAAGACGGGCAACTTCAAGGCACGCTGGATATGTTGAAAATTCCCTACACCGGCTCGAATGTGCTTGCCGCTGCGCTGACTATGGATAAGACTATGACAAAGCGCGTTTTGACTTCAGCCGGAATTACCACGCCGAAATTTGCGGTGTATCGCGCAGTTGACAAAGATAAAAATCTTGCCGCGGATATCGAAGAAAAATTTGGTTTGCCGGTGGTTATCAAAGCGCCGTCTCAAGGTTCGAGCATTGGCGTTGAGATTGTCGAAAAGGCTGAAGATATTTCGGCGGCGATAGAAAATTCCTTTAAGTACGGCGACGAAATTTTGGTTGAAGAATTTATCAGCGGGCGCGAATTGACGGTTGCGGTTTTCGGCAACGAAGACAAAGCTAAGGCGCTGCCGATTATCGAAATTACCACGACGACCGGACGCTACGATTACGAAACTAAGTACAAAAAAGGCGCGTCAACTCACATTTGCCCCGCGGAAATTTCCGACGAACTCACGGAAAAAGTTCAAGCGTTGGCGATTGGCGCGTTTAAAATTTGCAAATGCGCGGGCGTGGCGCGAATTGATATGATGTTGTCGGCGGAAAATGTTCCCTACGTCATTGAAATAAATTCAGTACCTGGAATGACGGAAACTTCGCTGGTACCGGACGCGGCGCGGGCGGCTGGCATTGAATTTCCGGAGCTTTGCGAGAAGATTTTGATGTTGGCGGGCTTTTAAATCAAATCGGAGGTTTTTCCGATGGCTAAAATTAGGAGACGGCGAAGCGGGCGGCGGCTTTTCAAAGGAATAATTTTTCTGGCGATATGCGGCGCGATTTTGGGCTTTTTGGTTTACGTACCTATTTTTACCTTGACGCAAGTAAAATTAATTGGCGCGGAAAAGTTGACTGTCGACGATATTTTGAAAATTGGCGATATCTACATTGGCGAGCCGCTTTTTCAGCTGGAAACGGATCAAGTTGCCGGACGCCTGTCCAAAGATTTGCGAATTGAAGAGGTAACCGTGCGGCGGATTGTCCCGAATACGCTTGAGATTAAAATTAAGGAGCGAAAGGCGCTTGCCACGATTGTTTGCGATTACGGCTATCTTGACCTTGACAAAAACGGCAAAATTATTGACAGCTACAAAAATCTGAGCGCTATGCAAATTCCAATGATAACCGGCGCAACCGTGCAGGATAAATATATCGGCGACGACGTGGACGACGAACTTGTCAAGAAAGTTTTAGTTTTCCTGGACAAATTGAACGCGGATTCGCTGAATAAACTTTCGGAAGTGGCGATTATTCGCGAAGATTATATCGCGGCTTACACGGCGACCGAAAATCCCGTACAGATTCGCATTGGCGATTTTGAGCGCCTTGACGAAAAAGTTCATTTGATTGAAAATTTTCTGCGCGATTTAGAAAAAAATCCAAATACCGTTGAATACGCAGATTTCAGTTATACCGCGCCGTATATAAAAATTGCGAGGTAGGCTTATGGAAAAACTCCGGCGAATTTTCGGCGAAGGCTGGTCAATAACTTTCGTATTCGTGATTGTGGGCTTTATTTTGTCGGTGGAATTTCGGCAGGAAGATAACCTTGACGAGCCCGATTACGCCGCGACGAAAAAAATCATTACCGATTTAAAATTGAAGGCGTGTCTGTTGCCGCTCGAAGGTCAAGGCGTTATCGTTATAATGGACGACAGCTCTCGCGCAGTCAGTATGGGCGAAAATCCTAATCTGTACGTGATTCACGACGAAGATATTTTGCGCGTGATAAACGAACTGCGGGCGGCGGGCGCTGAGGCAATTTCGATTAACGGGCAAAGATTAATCGCCACAAGCGAAATTCGCTGCGCCGGTCCAACTTTATCGGTGAATAATATCCGCTCCGCTCCACCTTACGAAATCTGCGCGATTGGCGATAAGAAAACGCTGGAAAATTCGCTGAAGTTGCGCGGCGGCGTCGAAGATACTTTAAATGTTTGGGGCATTCAATTGGAAATTAAAACTTCCGACGAAATTTATATTCCGCCGTACGATGGCTCATTTCACCACGTCTTTGCAAAGGTCGCTGTTAAAAAATGAAAGCGTTAATCGGGCTGACTACCGGAATAATTTTGGGCTACCTGTCGAACATTTCAGCCGATACGAAAATTTTCACGGTAATATTAATGGCGGCGCTGGATTCGATATTGGGCGGATTCTGCGCGAAATTCGAGGCAAAATTCAGCGACGCGGCGTTAATCGCAGGATTTTTATTCAACAGTTTATTCGGGCTGGCGCTGGTTTTCATTGGCAACATTTTTGAATTAGAATTATATTACATCGCATTATTCGTTTTGGGACTGCGCATTTTCAAAAATCTCTCGGCGATTAAAGAGCGTTTGCTGAAAAATTACTGTGATTGAAGTTTTTTTTAGTTGCTATAGCAAAAATTATTTTTTTATAGTACAATGCTAAAGAAACATTTATTTTAAATTTGTTAAAAATCTCGAAAATAAAATTAATGATGTGGGGGTACGAAATGTGTTTGAACCAGATGTAACTGAGTTAGATCAGATGGCGAAAATCAAAGTAATTGGGGTGGGCGGAGGCGGCTCAAACGCCGTTAACAGAATGATTTCGCTTGGTTTGGACGGCGTGGAATTTATTGCTGTGAATACCGACGCTCAAGCCCTTTTAAATTCGATAGCGCCCAAACGTATGAGAATTGGCGAAAAGCTGACTAAAGGACTTGGCGCGGGGGCTCGTCCCGAAGTTGGCGAAAAAGCCGCGCAGGAAAGCCGCGACGATATTCAAAAAGCGTTGGACGGCTCGGATATGGTTTTTATAACGGCGGGAATGGGCGGCGGCACCGGAACCGGCGCTGCGCCGGTCATTGCGTCAATCGCCCGCGAAGTCGGCGCGCTTACCGTTGGCGTCGTCACTCGCCCGTTTACCTTCGAAGGTCCGCGCCGCAAAAAAAATGCCGATATTGGTATCGAAAATCTCAAGCGCAACGTCGACACGATTATAACTATTCCGAATGACAGACTGCTTGCCGTCGTCGATAAAAAAATGCCCGTCACTAAGGCGTTCAGCATTGCCGATGATATTTTGCGGCAGAGCGTGCAAGGTATTTCGTATTTAATCACGATGCCTGGATTGGTTAATTTGGATTTTGCCGACGTGAAAACGATTATGAGCAATTCTGGCGCGGCGCTTATCGGAATTGGCGAAGCGTCCGGCGAAAAAGCCCCTGTCAGCGCGGCGAAGGCGGCAATTGATTCACCGTTGCTTGAAACGAATATTCAAGGCGCTCACAGCGTTTTGATTAACATTATGGGCTCTAATGATGCTTTGACGATGCTTGAAGTCAATGAGGCGTCGACAACGATTCAAGAGGCGGCAGATTCCGAGGCTGAAATTATGTGGGGTATGTCGATTGACGAAAGTTTGGGCGATACCGTGCGCGTTACGATTATTGCCACGCGTTTTCAAGGCGAAGCTGAAATTGTAAGACCCGCGGCTTTTCTGTCGTCAAATCAGCATTCTACTTTCCAATCTTCATTTACGCCACCGTCGCCGATTCAGCCGCCGTCTCAGCCTAAAACGCCGTTTCCAATGTTTGACTTCAACAGGAGCAAACCTTCAACAACTCCGCCGCCCGCGCCTGTGCAGCCGGTTGCTCCGCCGGTTTCTGAACCTACCAATTTGAAAAAAGGCAAGGACGGCTCGATCGATATCCCCGAATGGATGAACCGCAGATAATTTCATACGAGCAACAAAAAACGGGAAGAGGTGATTTGCCGCTTCCCTAATTTTTTTGCAGTTGTCGAATAAATTTTATCGAATTTAACTCTTTACCGATAACGCCGCGCACGTGCCGCCACAAAATTTCTTCCGCCGAATTTATTTGCTGCTGATTTAATTTTAATTCACCGCGCCAATCATAGGTTAACATTTTCGCAAAAGCCAGCCGCAGATTTTCCGGATAATTTAAATCCGTGACGAAACCGCAGCTGTTGCACATAGCGCCGCCTTCTTTCAAATTGATTTTCGCGTCGCCGACAATTTCTTTGCCGCAATGCGCACAGTTAAAATAACTCATCTGAAAGCCGGTAAATTCCATAAACTGACAGACGCCAACGAGCGCCGCAATTCGCGCGTCAAAATCATTCAGCGCGGGCAAAGCTTTTATCAGCAAATCGTAAAGTTCCGGCTCGGGAAATTTCGGCAAAGTCATTCGATTTACAATTTCAAAAAAAACCGCCGCGTAGCTCAGCCGCTCAATATCCGCCGTCAAGTTGCCGTAGAATTTCACAACGTCAGCCTCGCGTATCGTCGAAACTTTCGCGCCGTGGCCAATTTCCGCGGTAATGTGATTGAAAATCTGTAACGCGCCCGACATTGAACTTCGCGCGCGGCGGCAACCGTAAGCATTCAGTTCGAGTTTGCCAAAATCTTTCGTGTAAATCGTAACCACGCGGTTGGCGTCGCCAAAATCCGTCGTGCGCAAAATCACGCCTTCAATTTTTTCAGTTTCCATCAGTTTACCTCTACAAATGCAAATTCAGCTGTAATTTTTCTTCAAAGCCGTTGGGATACCGATAAATTTTTTTCTGCGCGTCAAAAATCGGATTGGCGGCGTGAATAATCCTGTGGTGATTCGGGCAAACGATCAGCAAATTCGCGGCGTCGTTATTCAAACTTTGCACGAAATAATTTATGTGGTGGCACTCGGCGATTTTCAGCCCGTAACTTTCGCCAAAATTTTGCCCGCAGATTTGGCAGCGAAATTGATACAGATTTTTCAAGTATTCGCCGATACTTCGATTCAGCTTGCGAATTTTAACCAAACGATACTTTTCAATCAGCGCGGCGTCGGCGTCCGTCAAATTTTGCATGTCAAGAAGATTTTCAATCGTCTGCTCAGCGCCGAGATTTTGAATTTCGCCGGTAAAAATCGGCTCGAAATAAAACGTGTCCGGAAAATCCGTGGCGTACAAAATCAGATAATTTTTGTCATTGGGCGCGGCGAAAATATTTCTAATACGCGCGGCGAGCGGCGAATTTTTACTGTAAACAATCTGCCAAATATCCTGGTGGTTCGGATAATTTTTGCGATTGAAATTAATGCTCGTCAAAGTTGCCGCGTAAATTTCGCCTTCAAGAATAATTTTTATGGCGCGCTTTTCGCCGTGAGCCAATGCGCCGCCGCTCAAATTTTCCGCGAGAATTTTTTTCATAGCCGCCGGAACGCTCAAGCCGCGATTCAAAACCGACGCGTCGATTGTCTTTTGCAGGATAAATTTTTCGCTCATTTTTTAGACATACCGGCAGTCAAAATAAATTGCAGGGCGTCTTCGGGTTTCATATTCACGAAAACAACATCGCGCCGCTTGACGAAAAGATTTGTGCCGCTTGTCATATTCAGACTCCACGGAATGAACACGCAAACATAATCGACGCCGATTTTTTCACGAACCGCCGACGGAACATTTGTCATCAAAAATCCTAGCGTCCAATCCTGGTGATACGGAACAAGCACGACGTGTTTAAACGCCGATTCGGAATTTAGCACCGCGTGCGAAAATTGCTTGACGGAACTGTAGATAAATTTGACGACCGGAATTTTGCTCAAAATCCATTCCAGAAATTGGATAATTTTTTTTGCGAAATTGTTGCCGGTGATAAGCCCGACCAGCCAAATGAAAATTATAATCGAAATAAGCCCGATGCCAGGAAATTTAATCTGCAGATATTGTTCAATGAATTTGCCGAGTTTGCCCTCGGTAATTCCCAAAATCCAAATGACGACAAACGCGGTAATGGCGGGCGGCACAACGACAATCAGCCCGTTAAAAAATTGTTCGGAAATTCGACTTGCAAAAGTTTTCTTGTTGTTCAAAAAAATCACGCCTCAATTTTCGCCCAAACCAAAACTTTGAATTGCGCCGACAGAATTTCGCCAATCGCGTTTGACTTTGACCCACAAATCCAGAAAAACTTTCGTGCCGAGTAGCATTTCAATTTCGGGGCGCGCAGTTTGCCCAACGCCTTTCAACAAGCCGCCGTCTTTGCCAATCAAGATACCTTTTTGAGAATCGCGTTCGACGTAAATTGTCGCGCGAATGTACGTCAAATCTTTTCTGCGCGAAGTAATTTCTTCAATGTCAACGGCGATAGCGTGCGGAACTTCATCTTCGGTTACGTGCAAAATTTTTTCGCGGATAATTTCAGAGATAATCAAACGTTCGGGCTGATCGGTAACCATATCGGCGGGATAATATTTCGGACCTTCGGGCAAAAATTTTTTCGCCTCGATCAAAAGTTCGTCAATGTTGCTGCCGTCAACCGCGCTGATTGGAACTGTCGCCGCGAAATTGTATCGTTCGGAATAAGCGGCGATTATCGGCAAAAGTTCTGCGCGATTCAGCAAATCGATTTTGTTGATAACCAGAATAACCGGCTGCGTTGTGGAATTCAGGCGCTCAAGAATATATTTTTCGCCGCCGCCTATTGAGGGGCTAGGGGCTAGTGAAGAGGGATTAGTGATTTTACTATTCCCTATACCCTTGCCCCTATTCCCTAAGCTAGCAGTGGCGTCAATCACAAAAAAAATAACGTCAACTTCCTGCAGCGTGCTCTCCGCCGCCTTTAACATATATTCGCCTAGTTTGAATTTCGGTTTGTGAATGCCGGGCGTATCCAAAAAAATAAATTGCGCGTCGTCCTGCGTCAAAATGCATTGAATACGGCTGCGCGTAGTCTGCGGCTTATCGGACATAATCGCTATTTTTTGCCCGATAATTTTATTAATCAGCGTCGACTTGCCAACATTCGGACGCCCGATAACCGCGATAAATCCAGATTTGTACATGTCAATCTCTCCCAATTTTCAGCTCAGCCATAACAAAATCCTGCTCGGTTTCCATTTCGATTCTGTCAGCCTCTTCAATGTGATCGTAACCAAGCAAATGCAGTAGCCCGTGCACTTCCAAAAAAATAATTTCGCGCAGAAAACTATGCCCAAAATCTTTAGCCTGCGAATCCGCCCGCTCAACAGAAATTACAATATCGCCGAGCATTTCAGTTTCGCCGCCGATAATTTCCGGCTCGTCGCTCTCACGAAATGCAAAGGACAAAACATCGGTGGGGCGGTCAATGCCGCGGTATTTTTTATTCAGCGCGTGAATTTTTTCGTCGTCCGTCAAAGTCACGCTAAGCTCCGTATTTTCCGCGCCGTAAATTTTACCGACAACGTCCGCCGCGCGCAAAATTTCAGCCGTGATTTTTGATTCAACCGCAACTTCAGAATTAATTATCGTGTTCATATTTTTCCCAAGCCTCAACAATTTTTGAAACAACATCGTGGCGCACAACGTCGCCGGAAGTCAATTCGCAAATTCCAATGCCATTAATCGGCGCAAGAATTTTAACCGCCTCCGCCAATCCGGAATTAACGCCGCGCGGCAAATCAATTTGGCTCAAATCGCCGGTAACCGCCATTCGCGAACCGAAACCAAGCCGCGTCAAAAACATTTTCATCTGCCGCGAAGTCGTATTCTGCGCCTCGTCCAAAATTATAAAAGCGTCGCTGAGCGTCCGCCCGCGCATATAGGCAAGCGGCGCAATTTCTATCACACCGCGCGAAAAAAATTTCTGGTACATATCGTAGCCCCAAATATCCTGCAGGGCGTCATACAGCGGGCGAAGGTACGGGTCAACTTTCTCTTGCAAATCGCCAGGCAAAAATCCGAGCCGCTCGCCAGCCTCTACCGCGGGGCGCGTCAAAATAATTTTCTTGACTTCGCGCAGACGCAAATAATACGCCGCCATTGCCACCGCCAAAAAAGTTTTGCCAGTGCCCGCCGGTCCAATTCCAAAAGTTATCACGTGGCTTTTCAGCGTGTCAAGATAATTTTGCTGCCCGACGCTCTTTGCGTGAATGTGTTTACCGTTCGCCGTGACAATCACCGTTTCGCCAAAAATTTTATGCAAATCGCCCGCGCGGTCGCTCTTAATAATTTTAATCGCCGCCGTCAAATCGTTCATCGTGATAATGCTGCCGTTGCGGTGCAGAATTTTAATTTCGTCGATAACCTGCGCGGCGTGTTCGACTTCGGCGTCGTCGCCGTAAAGTTCAATCGAATTGCCGCGGCTGACAATTTTGCAGTTAAATTTTTCGTCCAGCACCTGTAAAAATTCGTCGCGTTCGCCCAATATCGCCCGCGTTTCTTCGAAGTCCCGCAGTTCAATTTTTTTCGTCGTCAATTTGATAATCGCCTTGATAATCGCCGCCTTTCATTAATTCAAGTGCCAACCGTGCATTTTTCAGCGCCAATTCGCGCAGATTTTTTAAAAGTGAATCGTTGTGAAGATTTTTCGCGTCAAGTTTTTTCAGCGTCGCGTCGAAAATTTTATTCGCCGTCACGTCCGCCAAATTGCCAATCGGCTTTTCACCAATCGAATCTAAAAATCTGTCAATCTTCGGGTCGTAAGAAATGCCCAACATCGGCACGCTCATAACGCCCGCAAAAATCAGCGCGTGCAGCCGAATACTTATCAGCACGTCCATGTTTCCAACCAGGCTCAAAATTTCCGCCGTGGTAAATTCGTCCTCAAGCACGACGCAAGGATTTTTCATAAGCGCAGCGGTACTTTTCGCGGCTTTGATATCTTCGGGAAACTGCATCGGAATAAAAATAATTTTCGCGCCGATTTTCTCAGCAAGTTTGTCAAGCGCCTGCGCGAGAGCCTTTTGGCAATTTTCCCAGTCAAGCCAACGCCGAACAGCCACGCCGATTAATTTTCCGGATTTAACCGAATGACGCGCCAAAATATTTTTGCCGAAATCCAGCGCCACCGGTTTAATCGCCAAAACAGGATCTGCCGTACAAAAAATTTTCGGTTTGGTGATATTCAGCCGCCGCAATTCTTCAAGCGAACCTTTGTCGCGGACGGTTATCAAATCCACGCGGTTGACAATAAAATTCATCAGCCAATGAGCCGCCGCGCCGCGAATAGGACCGATACCTTGAGCGTAAAGCATAACTTTTCGCCCAAAAATTTTAGCCAAAAAAATAATTCCGAGATAATAATACAAAGAACGGCGGCTGGTGACATTTTGCAGAAGACTACCGCCGCCGCTAATCAGAAGGTCCGCCGCAAGAATTTTTTTGATAATCGCAAAAACGTCCAGCCATTTCACGGCGTCAACATTATGGCGTTTTTTCGTATATTCGGGATTCAGCGAAATTACCGTTGCGTGCAAATCACTGGAATTTTCGCGCAGGACTTCAAGCATAGCCGCCAACATCGCCTCGTCGCCGCCATTTTTTGAGCCGTAGTAGCCGGAAATTAAAATATTCATTGCGACTTCAAAGAAACTCCTTTGCTAACGAAAATTATCGCCAAAACTAAAATGATACCGATTAACGCGCCTGGCAATACGCCGTCGAGCCCGCGCATAAATGACATAAAAATCGGCGTGCGCATATGCGCGAAGGTTTCAACCATGGAACTTTGCCCGATTGTGGCAACCATTACCAGCGCGAAGCAGATTGATTTTGGAAATTGTTTCAAAAACGCCGCTATCGCCAATATGAACGCCGGATGCCCTATAAAAATTTCTTTCGAACGCGGGCGCGCGTAAAACATTTGCTCCAACATTGCGCGGATTTTAATTTCTGCGCCCGATACCGGCATTCCCGAAGTGTGACCGCTCCGCGCGATTAATACCACGAATACCGCCGCCACCGCCAAAAATCCTAACAGCGCTTTGACTGTGATATTCATATTCAAAATTTCTTTGAGCTGTTCGAGCGCCGGTAAATTTTTTCGCGCTTCGTCGACAATGTTAAATCTTTGTAAAAACGCCGCCGCTACCAAAATTAACGGCATTATGAAGGTTAATTTTATTCCGCGGAAAATCTCAAATTCCAGGAAAAATTTCACGTCCGATAACGCGCCCGATAAATACGCCGCGCCGACCATCGACATTGCGCTGGTTATCAGCAAGGTTATCGCCGCCACCAAAATTATTTGCCACGTCGACAATTCGGATTCTTCCTGCGCGACGCTGTCTTTTAATTTTATAAATCTGAGCCTGTCGAGTTGCCAGATAATTGCCAGCGCCGGAAATAAATTCGCGCTCGCCAACGCCGCCACAACTCTTATCAAATTGTCGTTGCCGAGAAAAATCGGTATCGTCGCCAAAATCGATATCGCCGCGAATAAAATTAATTGCAGGCGCTGATTCGCGTTGAAAGTGTACGACACCAGCGATAAATATAAAATTCCTGCCGCAACCACGCCGATTATCACCAGCACGCGCAAAAATTTATGCGGGTAATAATTTTCAAAAGTTCCCGCCTTGCCGAAAGTGAAACCGTCAGCCTTGAGTTTGTCGGCAACTTTTTTGACGTATTCTAAATTTGTTTCAAGCAAAGTTTTTCCGGTTACGGGCTTTTCAAAAATTCGCAGCAAATTAATTCGGATATTGCGCTCCCTGTCGGTTGTCGACCAACGATTGACGAGCGTCTCAATTTGAAGGCGCGGCTGTTCATCGCGCGGCACGGCGTACAGGCGGGCGATTTTGTTGTAACCGATTTTTTCAGCAAGTTCATTCATACCGGTTTGATTGTAAAATTGAAGTTGACTGGTATGCTCAATGACGCCGAAAATATAACCGCGCTTGTTAAATTCCGCCGCCGTGGTTTCAACCTTATCGGGCGCGCCTAAAATTTCCGGACCGTCAAAAACAATTTCGGAAATCGGGTAACCGTCGAGCCGCTCAAAAACGGATTTGATATTTTCGTCGGTGCAAAGATTAAAATTTTTCGGGCGGGCAAGAATCGTAAAGCCGGCGTTTTTTGCGGCGTCAAGTTCGTCACTGTCAAGCCCCATTGGCTCAGCCATAAACGCGCCGAATTGCGCCTTGACTTCCAAAATATCCTCGTCGTTAATCGAAAAGCCGCTGATTCTGTCTTCGCCGAAACGCTGAATAAGTTCCGCCTTAACTTCGTCATAACTTTTCGCGTCGCGTTTCATAATGTAGACGCATTCGGGGCGAATGTAGCCGTTGTCGACCGCCTGCCGCCAAAAAATGCTGTTGAGCGCGCCGCTGTGGTAATTCGTGATGATGTCGCGCCCGTAAACCGCGATAACTTTTCCTGCGCGCGTGAGTTTGTCAAAATTCGTGTCGTAAATAACCAAAGAATTTATACCGGCGTCTTTGAATTGCTGAAGGACGGAGGCAAAATCAAGCCCTTCACGTTCGGCAAGATTTTTCAAGCTGTCATAATCCATCGCCATATCGATCTGTGAATTGTGAATTTCCACGGCGTGGCGCTGACCGGCAATGGCAAGCGCGGCGATTAACCCCGCGGCTATCGCCAAAAGCAATATTCGGTTGTAAATAAATTTCTTCATCATTTTTTGGAAGCAACCGCCGTTACAACAATTTCGCCTTCGCGCAGTTCGACGGAATCAAATTTTAAACCAATCGGCAAATTGGAGCTGTCGATAATTTTAAAATCGCTGACAAAACTATCAAGATTAACGCGGCTCAAAATCGAATTGGTATTCAGCTTGTTAATGTGGAAAAAAACTTCGCCGTTGCTGACGGTGAAAATGCCGGAAACCGTGACGTCAATAGTCCTGCCCAAAAATTTGACACTGGCGGCGGCTTCAACAGCCTCGGGCGTGACTTTGACCGTGGAATTTTCCAAATCAATATCCCTGCGGCTGACAAAATTTTTCAGTTCGTCTTCGGTGACGATACCGCGCAGTTCGATTTTTTCGGCGTGTTGCAGAATTTTATTTGTGCGTTCGCGCGCCGTCAAGTTGCTGCTGGGGAAAAGTAATTCCGGTACGTCGAGGGAAATTTTTTCGCCGTCAACAGTCAAATTTTTAAAAACGATATCGCCAATGCGCCCCTCGTCCGCCGTGCCGTGAACTTTATCGATTTCGCCCAAAGCAATGCGGGCGTTAGGATTCGCGCTCAATGAAATCGTGACGTCCTTTGCCGCCGTCGAATTTGTGATTTGTTCGGCAACAATCGTTTCAACCGTCCGCGGCAACACGAATTGCAACAGCGCGCCCAATATTGCCAACAAAATTACCATCAATGCTAAAAATTTTCTCATCAATAAAACTCCTTCAGACGGCAACATTCGCCTTCATAGCCAGATACGCGCGGATAAAATTATCGATTTCGCCATCCATAACCGCTTGAACATTGCCGGTTTCTTCGCCCGTGCGCAAATCTTTAACCGTAAAAATTTCTTTTTAAAAAAATGTTTTTTCGCGGATAAAATTATCAATCTCGTCGTCCATAACCGCTTGAACATTGCCGGTTTCTTCGCCCGTGCGTAAATCTTTAACC
>CAJOMO010000032.1 GCA_905235685.1 uncultured Selenomonadaceae bacterium | reverse complement strand
CTGTGATACAGCCGGTACATTATGCATTGGCGGATTTTCGGCGATTGGCGCTGACGGGTGTTGATGTAAATTTTTGGCAACACTTAGGAATTTTATTTTTGTTTGGAATGGTTGCGCAGATTTTGTTATTGATAATGTCAAACCGGAGCGCGCACGGATGCGCGCCGAACCCCGCCCGCCGTTAATGAGCGTGAAGCGAATTATCCGGCGGGCTGTTTTTCTTTGCTAGGCGTTTCTTTTTGCGCCAAAAAGAAATGCCGATAACCCCCCTTGATTATCGCCGCCGTGTAAGTTAAAATTAACGCGGAGGTGATTTTTATGTTAAAGAAATTTTTACAGAAAGGTCAAGTTTTGGCGCTTTACGCGCTAATCTTGCCGCTGATATTTATATGTCTAGGAATGGCGGCTGATTTTGGCTGGTGGTATTTTAACTTATCGAGATTGCAAAACGCAGCCGACGCCGCAGTATTGGTTGGAGCGAATAAAATTGCCGCCGACTACCAGGAAACCCACGAAAATTTTAATCCGCTCGTCGATTTTGTCAATCAAGTGCCGGAACAGTATAAAAAAGCCAAATCAACCAAAATACCCAATTTTAATGGCGATACCGAAACCGTCACCAATCTTGCAACAGAATACGCCGACAAAAATTTTGAATACCCCAATTTAAGAGCCACCAACTTTTTTAAAGATTACGCGTACGGCGATATGGAAACTTTGAACCAAATGTACTATGTTGTTGAACTCAACGGAAAAGCTAATCATCTTTTCAGCATAATGGAGCAATTCGGCGATATGAAACTTAAAGCCGTAGCCGTTGCTCAGATATTCGGCAATGAAGCCGAAACGCCACCGCCAGATCCTCCTCAGCCGCCGCCAATTATTGACGACCTCAATTCGATAAAAACCAGCACCGTTATCGTCGGCAACTGGGAAGTTCAAAAATGGTATTACGATAACAGAAATAACAACAACTGGAAAAATAAATACGCAGCTATATATGACATGGACGAACTTTTCAACGGCAAATGGAATCACTTCAGAGAGCCCAATAAACAAATTCACGCCACGCTTAAAATTAACAATGGCAAAATAACACTGCGCGAAGAAAATTTAGTCATTCAAGACCACAACAGCGGCGCTTCTAATGTTTACGAAACGCCCGCTAATGGTAGCAAAAAATATAATTGGTACGAACTTGAATCAATAAATCTGGACTTCACGCAGGACATGCAGCTGACCCTCAGAAATGGTTTGACGTATCTCACTGAAGATTGGGATGTATACGATGTCGAGGACATAAGCGGAACACCTATACGTTGGAGAAAACCCCCGACTGCCGAAATAGCAAAAATTGAAGCTTCGCACGGCGGAAGTATAGAAGTTCGCACGCATTCACAATTTAATTTTGAAGCGCCCTACTATACGCGCCCCGAAGATTCAAGTAAGCCGCCTGCAAATTACACTACGTACCAATACGACGAGGACAATCCGCCGCGGCAATACCCTGACCCGCTCGGCGTTCGAATTGAAAGCGAACCTATGTGGTACAATCTTGGCGTAAAAAATAATCAAGCCGAACTGAACACCGTCCGCCAAATCATTATCAACATAAATCAATCCAATATGACGGAGCTTGACGCCGACGGTAACCCTGTAGACGCCAATGAAACTTATCGCCCGCTGATTATTTTCTATGACGGACCGGAAACCAATTCTAAAAATCCAAATTTAATCAAAGCCTTATCGGAAGGTAAAATCACGGAAATAAGGGCGCTCAGTAAATCAAGAAGATCTCAGCCGATTATTTTAAATCTTGAAGATAACTTCAGCGGTGTCTTGTGCGTGCCGAATAGTCCGGTTGTCTTGAATGCTAACGGTAACAAATTCAGAGGGCTCATTTTCGCGCAGCAATATTACAGCCTCAAAGAAGATTCCGATTTTTATAAAGCCGACGGTCGATATTACGACAGCGCAGAAAAGACGAACGAATATTTCAAAGTGGCTTACGGCAAAAATTCCAATCATTATATGTTCGTGGACAAGATTGGAAACGTGCAATACAAACTTTACAGCGAAGGCACTAACCAAAATTCAAGCTCTTCGTACTACCAGAATGTTCACCGCTACGGCGATATTGACGCATTTGGTATCGAAAAGCTTGAAGAATTATTTTTCACCGCCGGCGACCATGTCACCAATATTGACGTTCAAGAGTGGCTTGCCGACCACGAAGGCGAAAATCTGCTTTAATGGTTGCCCAAAGTCCGAATCAGCGTAATTACTGACGGCATGAGTAGCACGACAAACATTGCCGGAAAAATAAACAATACCATAGGAAAAATCATTTTAACCGGAGCTTTCATGGCTTCGGTTTTTACGTGTTGGCGGTGTCGATCTCTGATATTGTCCGCCTGCAACTGCAACGTTTGAGCCATGCTTGTGCCGAGTTTTTCAGCCTGTATTACCGACGTTGTGAACAGGTAAATTTCTTCAATATCGCAACGCTTAGCCACTTGATTCAGCGCATATTGTTTCGTCATTCCGAATTTCACATCGTCAAGCATGTGTCTAAATTCGTCTGACAATGTGCCGTTCATTCGCGAAGTAATTTTTGAAACCGCACCGTCAAAGGATAAACCCGCCTGCACGCTGACGCAAAGTAAATCTAAAAATTCCGGAAGGGTGCGTTTAATTTCCTTTTGGCGATTGCGGATTTTGGCGCGCAATATAAAAAATGGAACTATCGCGCCGATAAGCCCGCCCACTATCAAAATCAAAATTTTTTGCGGCAATAAAAAATCCTGGTACTGCAAAACTAAAAACGCTACCACAACGCCCAAAACTACCGAAACTGCCCACATTGCCGCGGCGCGCTGAAGAGCCCATGAGCCTTGTTTTCCTGCGCGAAAAATATACATTTCCAACAAGCCGATTATCGCGGTCGGTGTCAGCGAGTGCAAAAAATGTTCCAGCCTAAACATTATCGGCTTTATTATCCGCACAAAAAATGAGCGGCGCACCGGTAAATTTTGTTGCGGCTCATTTGTAGAAATTGAAGGCGCGGCGGCTTGTTGGGCTCGCAAGGCTCTTGCACGTTCGGATTCTGCACGCTCAACCATTCCTAAGATTCTGCGTCGAACTTGAGCGCGCGGAGTCTGTCTCAAATACAAAATCCAATAGAAAATCGCGCCCCAAATTGCCGCTCCAATTAACGAAAAAATTATTTGAAACATTTTAATCAATCCTCGGCATATCCACGCCATTCATACGGAATTTGTCAATAAACTGCGGCTGTAAACCAGAGCCCTCATAATGACCAACCGATTTGCCGTTTTCGTCAATATAATCTTGAACGTAGCGGTACAAATCCTGCAGAATAATCGTGTCGCCTTCCATACCTTGAACTTCGGTGATATAAGTAATTTTTCTGCTGCCGTCCCGAATACGCGATTGTTGCAAAATCAAATCGATAGCCGAAGAAACCTGCGTTCGAACTGCGCGAACGGGTAATTCCATACCAGCCATCAAAACCATAGTCTCCAGGAGCGATAAAACGTCTCTGGGGCTGTTGGCGTGCGCCGTAGTCAAACTGCCGTCGTGACCGGTATTCATCGCCTGCAACATATCCAGCGCCTCGCCTGAGCGTACCTCACCGACGATTATTCTGTCCGGTCTCATACGCAACGCATTTCTTACCAAATCGCGAATCGTAATTGCGCCCTTGCCTTCCAAATTCGCCGGTTTCGCTTCCAATGTAACAACGTGCCGCTGCTGCAGTCTCAATTCCGCTGCGTCTTCAATCGTAACAATTCTGTCGGTCGCCGGTATGAATGACGATAAAACATTCAGCGTCGTGGTTTTGCCGGAACCTGTACCGCCCGAAACCAAAATATTCAGCCGCGCCTTGACGCAAGCCTCAAGAAATTTCGCCATGCTATCGCTCAATGTGCCGAAACCAACTAAATCTTTGACGCTCAAAGCTTTTTTTGAAAATTTACGAATGGTAACGCATGGACCAACCAACGACAGCGGCGGAATAATTATATTGACGCGTGAGCCGTCTTGAAGGCGCGCGTCAACCAGCGGCGAAGATTCGTCAACGCGCCTGCCAAGCGGCGTCAAAATCCGCTCAATTATACTCATTAAATGCGCGTCGTCGTGAAAATACGTATCCGTCAATAAAAGTTTGCCCTTCTGCTCGACAAAAATACTTTTCGGTCCGTTAATCATAATTTCGGTAATTTGATCATCTTTGAGCAAAGGCTCAAGCGGACCGAGCCCCAAAAGTTCGTCGCAAATATCGTCAATCAGCTGAAAACGTTCGCCGCGCGTCAGATTCGCCGCAGCATTATTCGCAATTTCCCTGTCGCTGTACGCTGAAATTATTGTTTTGATTTGGTCGCGCGCCGGTTCGCCCTGCGTTATCAAATTTTGTTCTTCGGGCGTCATTTCGTCGACAATTCGCCGGTGTATCGACATTTTCAATTCTTGCAGTTGATGTTCCAGCGAACTTATTGCGCCGCGCCGCCCCGCAAATGCTGACGCCTCTACCGGTTTTTCAAAATTCAACGCCGCTTGCATTCGGCTGCTGTACGTAGGATTGTTTTTGTCAACCACAACGGGCTTTTTTTCTTCAACGGGCGGCGGCGTTTCCTTGCTGCTGCCCAATCTTTCCAATAATGATAATGAGCGCGCCATTAACTTTTTGCCTCCTCAAGTCTCATCTTGTAAACTATCGGAATTAATTCCTCCGGTAAAACTCCCCAATCTTTTAAATAGCTGCCGGTTTTTACGCCCGTCAATTTTAAATTAATTGTAACCTGCACGTCAACTTCCTTACCGTCCTCTTTAATAATTTCTGCTTTCCACGTCGGAGTATAAAGCGTTGTCAATGGATTTGCATATCTTTCCAAACGTTTGGCGTGATTCGTATTTTTTTCTTCGTTTATTTCTTTGATTATGACGTCTCGCGTGTCAGCAACTTGCACCAAAGAAATATCGCGCGCAGCGTCGCGGGCGGCGTTGTTGTACTGCGTGTAGTCCAGAAAAAGTATCCCAATATAAATTATGCTCAAAAATATGCAAATGAACATCGGGAAAATAAACGCAAATTCAACCAGCGTCTGACCTTTTTGTCTGCTCATAAAAATTTCGCCTCCTTACAACAAGAGCCCCCTACAAACCATAGGAGGCTCTCGTTTTTATGAGTAAACCATTAAATTAACTATCGAACTTTAACATCCGCCGAAATTCAGCACACAGTCATTCGCGATACTACTACCGGTTTAATTTCCTGTGCTTGCTGCGCGGCTTCCGGCGTTATTAATGTTTTGAACAGCACTATTATAAGCGCCTTGAACCGAACTCTGGAGACCTGCGCTATTATTGCCACCGCCCCAGAAAACGATAGCTGCGATAGCCGCCACGACCGCCAAGACGATGCCGTATTCGACCATGCCTTGACCTTTTTCGGACAAAGTTTCTTTGAGCTTGTCCGCGAGCTCATAAATCCATTTAAACAAAGTAATCATCTCCTTGAATTTTTTTCAAGAGGTTAGTCATGTATATTCAACAGTCCCGGGAACTGTCAAACATCGATTTTGATAATTTGCCGGATAACCAGCCAGCCGAGAATCTCTAAAACCACAGCCGCGCCCGCCAAAAACCTTCCAAGTTCGTCGTCAAATATCTGCATCATATTTTCCGAATTGACGCTGTACATTACGCAGAAGGTCGCTATCGGCAAGCCCAACATTACCAGCGCTGAAAATCTGCCTTGCGCGGTTAAAGTTAAAATCTCGCGGCGCATTCGGATTCTCTCCATGATAGTATAACTTATACTGTCAAGCACCTGGGCTAAATTGCCGCCGACTTCGCGCTGAATTAAAACCGCAGTTACGACCAGCTCAAAATCTGAACTGCCAATGCGTTTATTTGCCGTGTCAAGCGCCTCTTCGAGCGGTACGCCCATTATTACGTCGTGGTTCATTTTGGAAAATTCTTCACCGATTGGAGGCTCCATTTCTTTGGAAATAACTTCGATCGTTTGTTGGAAGCTGTAACCTGCGCGAAGAGCATTTGAAATTGTAATGAGGCAATCGCCGAGCTGCTCCGTAAAATCAGTCAGCCGTTTGCTTATCATGTACAAAACCCACGCCCACAACGCGACGGGCACGAGCGCCGCACCACCTCCAGCCAAAATCGGATTCAAAGTCACCAGCCAGATTATACCTCCGGCTATTCCCGCTACTATTAAGTTTATGATTATATATTCGCCACCGAGTAGCGGTAATCCTGCACGATTCAACTTGTATTCAAGAGATTTTGCAAAATTTATATCGGTGAGCGGCTTTGAGATTTTCTGAATAACTTTATACGCGCGAACGATTAAACCTTCAAAGTCTTTGTCTTTTTTGACGACCGGTCTAACGTTGTGGCGGCGCATTCTGTGCGCTATGTCGAGGCTTTGGCGATTCATGGCGTACAGCCCCAAACATATCGCGAATAAAAAAGCTGCGAGAGCCGCCACCAGCCCTAAAACAACTACCATGCACTCACAACTTTCCGGCGATAATTTCATCCGCCAGCTTTGAAATAGTCTTCATCATCAGCGTATCCTGCGGCAGCCCGTACAAAATGCGTCCGCTGTTCGCAATGGAAACCAAATTATACTCGTTTGGAAAAATCTCCGTGATATGGTGAGCAATTTGATTTTCAAGCTTTTGCTTTTGCTCTTCGGTACAGGGATTGACACGCGTAAAAATAGGATAATCAATGTGCATATGCCCGCGCCGCGCTTTGAACAAATCAAGCGTGCGTTTCATATGCGCCACTTCCAAACCTGTATTAATCATTGCCACGGTGAAATTTATATTGGCAAAATCGCTTACCGCCAGAGAAATTGGATTGAAACCGGACGGCAAATCGATTAGCAAATATCTGAAAATATGCCCCGCCATACGCACGACGTCAACCAATTGCTGAGCCTCAACCAATTCTGCGTATTCTGGACGGTCGGGGCTGCTTAGCAGGTACAAATTTTTCGTGACTTCGTGAAAGTACGGCGCGAAAGCCGACGGCGTTAACAATTTAATATCGTGTGCCGCGTCAATCACGGTGTGCTTCGGCTCTAAGTCAAAGAATATCGGCAAATCGCCAAATTGTAAATCGGCGTCAATCAGCGCGACTGATTCATTGCTTTTCTTAGCCAAATCCAGAGCCAGCAATGCGGCAAGCGTGGTTCGACCTGCGCGACCTTTCGGGCTGAAAAAAGTTATGATACGCGACGGCTCACTTTTGCCGCGCTTGTTGTAAAGGTTAATCGTTTCAACAATATCTTGCGGCGTGAAAGGTTTTATGATACAGCCGGTAATGCCGCACTTTTGGGCTTTGTAGGCAAAATCCGCGTTCCATTCTGAAAGTGTGCCGAGAATTACCGCGTTGGGAAAAACTTCCACGAAACCAGGCAAGGTTTTAAAAGCTTCGGCGTCGTCAATGTCAACCAGAAACAAATTCGGATTGTAAATCGAACTTTGCCCAAGCGCCGATTTGAAGTCTCTGTAAGTCGACAGCAATTCAAAATCTTTGGAAGTTTTGAGCGCGCCGGATAAAGTATTCAGCATTACGCGGTCGCTCTCAACCAAAATCACTCGATACTTCAAGGCTCATCACCAACCTAACATTCCCATAAATTTTGATAAAATGCTTCGATTGGGCTGTTCCTCCGCCGCCTCAATGTGCGTCGAAGAATTTTCCTGCGGCTGTAAATAACTGTCGGCGAGTTCTTCAAAACTTTTTGTAAGCGGCGAATTTGGCGCGGCGAACATAAGCGGCACGCCGGCGTTAACGGATTTATTAACCGATTGAAAGTCATTCGGCAGCTTGTGAGAAAATCTTTCGCCGATAAGCCTTTCGACATCTTCGCCGCGAATCAACTTTTGCGAATTGGAACGATTTTCTATGAGCCGAATTTTATTTGACTCGTATTCGAAGCGAATCAGGGTATCGTAACCGACTTTGAAATTTTTAACAGACGGCAGGAAGTCGATAATCCCAACGTAATTGATAATCGCGCTGATGTCCAGCATTGCCAAATTCAACGAACTGAACACCGCCTGCAAATCCAAAATTATGAAGTCGAAACCCGCCAGTTGCTCAATTATTTTTTCAACAGCGGATACGTCAATTCGGTAAGCGTCGTCAATGCTTTTGGGCGGCGCCATTACCGAAAAACTCAAATCTTCGTGTGTATATTGCGTCAAATAATTTTTGGCGTTAAATTCTTCGGGGTCAGATTCAAAATCCTTTTGCGCTTCGGCAAGCGTGTATTTCGGCGTAAGTTTCAGATAATCGCACACGTCGCCGAATTGCAAATCCAAATCCATCAGGCAGACTTCGTAACCTTCCTTTGCCAAAAACGCCGCCAAATTAATGGCAGTGATCGTTTTGCCGTTCCCCGAGCTCGTGCTGAAAATGCTGATTATGATGCCCGAATGTCCGCCCGCCACCGACAAGCCTTGTTTCACGTTGCTGTATTCCACTGCCATGCTAAAACCTTCTTTCAAATTTTAGTCATACCGAATTATCGACTTTCGCGCAGGTTTTGTTAAGTGAGTTTGTAAAAAATTTTATTTCATTTTTTTCTGCCGCTTGTTCGGATTAACAAATTTAGTTTTTTTGGGCTTAGGCTGTTCAAATTTTTCCGGAAGGGGCGGCGGCGGTTCATTCAAATCAACGTCGTGCAGATTATTTTGTTCGCGCTGCCCGTCTTGATACAAACCCTGCAAATCGTCCGACATTCCGGAGTGGTAAGTATCGTCGTCGCTGACGATGTACGGCGTGATTAAAATTATCAATTCGCGCTTTTCTTTGCGCTTTGAAGTGTATTTGAAAAATTCGCCGATAATCGGAATATCGCCCAACAGCGGAATTTTGGAAATAGCTTTACTTTCGGTTGAATCCATCAGTCCGCCAACAATCATAGTCGCGCCGGATTGCAAAGTCATAACAGTATCTGCGCGACGCGTGGAAATTACCGGCAAGCCGTTAACAGTTTGCCCGCTTAAATTGCTAACTTCGGTGTGAATTGCTGAAGTAATTCGGTTTTCAGAGTCGACAATCGGTTTAAGCTGTAAGATTATACCATAATTTTTGAAATCAGTGGTAGCAAAACCATCGACACCAACCACGGTGTAGGGAATTTCTCCGCCAACCTGGATAGCCGCCTCTTCGCCGGCAAGCGTCGTGATATTCGGGCGGGACAAAACTCTAGCTTTGCCCTTGCTGACGAGCGCGTTGATTTGAGCATTAATAGGTGCAAATCTTTGTTCGAGCCATTTTACCGGATTATTGCCGAAATTCCTAACGTGCGACCCCGACGAAATTGTGTAAACATCCCAGCGGTTATTGGTTGAATCATAGTATCTGTAAGTTTCTACATTTTGAGTTCGGTCGTAGTCTTCGCCGAATTGGAAAACACCGCCCGTGCCTTGTCTGCCGTATTGGATACCCAAATCTTTTGCATTGTCGGAGGTAATTTCTACAATCTGCGCCTCAAATCTGATTTTCGTAGGATTCAAAATCTGCAACAAGTCAATTATTTCTCCGCCACTCTGCACTTGATTTCCGGAAGCCAAATTTCCGCTGCTGCCTTCATCTTTTGCAGCCTGCGTATCTATCGAAGGATCTATCGTGCTGCCGAAATTCAAACTTGCCTGAGTAGAGCCGCCGGTATAGAGCCGCGCCGTTTGAATGGCGTAGTTGCGTTCGTACTGATTTTTGACAGTTCCGGTTAGCAAAATTCTATCGTCGACTTTTTTGACGTGAACGTCCGGCAGATTTATCATTCGCTCGATAATTTCAGATAAGCCGCTGTCTTCGACGTGAATAAAATATTCGTACTTCGCGCCGTCGACAGTCCAAACTAAGAGCGTTGTAGTACCGGATTTTTCCTGCGAAGTTATCAGAAATTCATTTTTGGCGGGCGGCAGTGGACTTACTTTAATAACCTCTTCGCTGCCGACAACTACGCGCAAAACATCTGTATGAAATTTAAAATGCCTGGAAGTATTAAAATTCAGCGTGATAATCGAATTGGAGTCAGCGGCTTGTGCAAGAGGAATTGTCGCAAAAACAATCACGAGCGCCGCCAACATTAAATACAAATTTTTCATAGCGTTTCCTCATTTCTATTTGTTGCCGTAAATAATTTCAAAGCCAATATCTTCGGGTTCGGGCTCTGGTTTATTTTCGTCAACAGTTCGAACAGGCGGCGTCAGAGTAACCGGTTCTTGCGGGGCAACAACTGGTTTATCCTGTTTTTCTTGCTGTAGCCGTTGAGATTTCAAAGATTGAACTGTGTAGTCCGTGCTGTAAACGCGTTCGCTTTGTGGGCGGAGCGGTCTTAACATCAAATAAATTTCTCCGATTTGCGAGGCAGAAACCAATTGCAAAACATCGTCCGGTTTCAACGCCAAAGTTGCTATTGCCGGATTTTCAATCGCCTCTGCCGCGGGATTAACCGGCGCGTCCGAGTCTTCATTTTCCGGAGGCGGATTAACGCCCATATCGCTATTTATGCTTAAAAGTAAAACATTCTGCAACAAAATGCTGCTGGTAACCAAACCTTCGTCACGCTCAACTAAAAGTACATCAACATAATCGCCAGGTTTCGCGAAACCCGCAACGCCCGTCACATCATTGATATTCACGGAAACGGCGCGGCAATCCGGCGGTATCGAGCCAACAAAACCGGCTTGCTCCAGATTTTTGTAAACCTTCTGCGCAGTCATTACGTCGCCTTTGAAAATTTTGGCGCGCGTCGGCAAATTTACAATTTCAGTAATATCAGTAACTGCATCAACCGGCACGGAATCAACCGGCAATTCTTTGACTTCCAACATTTTCGCGGTAAGCATAACTTTCGGCTCAATGTTACGCGTCGCCACAACTACGTTTTTCATTTGAATTTCTGCGGGCGGCTGTTCTTCAACCGGTTTTTCCTCTTCCGCAACGTTATTTTTGGTGAGCATTGTTATCGTGAAATAAAATACCGCAAAAACAAGAACTGCCAATCCAGCGGCTATTGCGAGGAGTTGGCGTGGTCGAAGTGTACTCAACTTATCAAAAAACTTTGCAAACACATTCAAAACCCTTTCGCAAAATAATTCACTTGACTTTGAATGACTGACTTTGCATAATATCTATCTTGGTGTATTATAGAGCAATTAATATTTTTTTGTCAATCAGTATAAAAATTTTCGGGGGGGGGTATTAATTTAATTATATGCTTAAAAAAATTGCAATAGAAAATTCCGAAGGTAAAAAATTTATTCAGCTGGAAATTGCCGATAGTTTTTTGCGGCGATTTTTGGGGCTCATGTGTAGAAAAAAACTGCCGCAAGGGCAGGGACTTTGGATTTCGCCGTGCAACAGTATTCATATGCTTTTTATGAGGTTTTCGATTGACGCGGTGTATCTGGATAAAAATTGCGTCGTGAAAAAAATTGTTCGGAATTTGCGTCCGTGGCTCGGCGTTTCAATTTGTTTTGGCGCGCAGTCCGTCATTGAATTTGCCGCCGGTGAATCTGCGCGATTGAATTTAAAAATCGGCGATAAATTTTTATTTAACCAATAGCCTCAGCTCCTTTGTAGAAAAATCCGTTGCGCCCGTTCGCCTTGACGTGATACAGCGCATTATCCGCCGCTTTGAAAACTGTATCGTAGTCTAAGCCGTCCTGCGGAACAATCGCCACGCCGATGCTTGCCGTTATTCCCGCGCTCTTGCCGTCAATCGTCAATTCAGCCGCAACTTTTTTAATATCGCGCGCCTTACGAAGGACAATCTCTATTCCTGGCAGATTGTCAATTATTACAACAAATTCGTCGCCGCCGAACCTGCCGATACAATCATTCGGACGGAATTTTTTGCGCAGATTCCGCGAAAATTCCACCAGCACTTTGTCGCCGAATTGGTGTCCGTAAGTATCGTTTGCCTCTTTGAAATGATCAAGATCAATCACGTACAGCGCCATTAGAGTACCGGCGCCCTGTTCGCTGAAATTTTTCAGTTTCATCTTGCCGATATTTTCAGTTGTCGATTTGTTATAAAGTTTGGTAAGCTTGTCGAGTTCGGACTCAAGCTGATAGGCGTCTCGCGCAGAACGAATTTTATTGAAAGCCGCCGCCATTTGCCCGAGTTCGTCGTCGGAATTAATTTCAAGTTTTTCAATTTTGTTGCCCTTGACAATTTTATCGGCTGCGTTGGTGATTTCGATAATGGGCTTAGTGGCTTTAATCGCCAAAATATGAGCCGTGGCACAAACCAGCGCCAACATTAAAAATCCAATCGTCGCCGCCTCGGTGATTTTGAAATAAACTTGCCTGGAAATGTAACTGTACGGCTGAACGGTGATTATAATCCAATCGGTAAGCCAATTTCGCGAATAACAGGCAAGAACGTCGACGCCGTCAATTTTCGTGCGAATAATTCCGCTGTCGCCAACCGCGCTGTCCGCAATAAATTTGTAGCGCCCAATTTCATCATATTCTACCTCAAACTGCATCGCCTTATCGGAATGCGCGATAGTTTTTCCCACGCGGTCAATTATAATCACGGAAATTTCATTGTCAACTTGAGTTTGAAGAAACTGATTAATCGCGTTCAAATCGAAATTTCTTTGCAGCATACCAATCGGTCTGTCGAGTCTGTCTTTAACCGGAACTTCGGCAACAACAATTCTTTCGCCGGTGGAGCGGCTTAAAATGATATCGGAAATAAAATCGCGTCCCTGCATTGCCTCATAAAAATGTTGTCTGCCCGTCAAGCTCACCAATTTTGAGCCGTCAGTGCGGAGAAGTTGCATGGCGTCAGCGCCCGTCAACGCCGCCATATTTCTGTCGTGAAAAATCGTATTGGTATCGTGCAGGAGATTTAAAACGGTGCGGCGCTTATCTTCGCTCGGTGAATTTAGATAATCGATTATCAGCGGATTCAGCGCCAATTCGTGAAGTACGTGGAAATTTTTTCGGAAATGCTCGGTGACGTGTTCGGAAATGACGGAATTTCTGAGCAAACCGTTTTTCTGCGCGGCGTCTTCCAATTCGCGAACCATTTCAAGGGCGTCAACAGCTATAATGATAATGCACGGCAAAGCCCCCATAATCAGAAGGATAACGAAAAGTTTATTTCGAACGCTCCTTGTGATTGCCATTAATTTTTGTGCGGCGTAAATGAGCCCGCACGTTTCACATCCTTTCCGATAAAAATAAAACCGGACGAGGGAAGTGTCCGGCTGAAAAATATTAAGTTTAATTGCTCAAACTTTTTTAGAAAAGCATCAGACGTTGACGCCGTAATTTCTGCCAAGAGCACCGAGCCCGCCGCTGAATCCGGAGCCAATTGCATTGAATTTCCATTCGCCATTATGACGATAAATTTCACCAACGACAACTGCGGTTTCAACGGAAAAATCTTCGCCCAAATCGTAGCGAATTAATTCTTGCCCCGTGGCGTCGTCAACCACGCGAATGTAAGCATTTTCGACTTGCCCGAAAGTTTGATTGCGAACGTCAGCGTCGTAAATCGTAACGGTGAAGTCAATTTTATCGACATTTGCCGGAACTTTCTCAAGGTCGATTCTAACTTCTTCGTCGTCGCCTTCGCCTTCGCCCGTCAAATTATCGCCCATGTGTTCGACTGAGCCGCTCGGATCTTTGAGATTGTTATAAAAAACAAAATCTGCGTCGCTGTTAACTTTGCCATTAGCGCCGAGCAAAAAAGCCGCCGCGTCCAAATCGAAGTCAAAGCCGCCGTCGTAACGTTTGACGTCCCAGCCGAGACCTACCAAAATTTTTTTCAAGCTGGGGTTGCCCTTCGTCAAGTCAACTTTCTGACCTTTTCTCAAAGTAACTGCCACAAAAATTCCTCCTTCAGAAATACCAATTTAATCCTTACGCCCGACAGTCCATCTCAATCCCCAATCGAAGTCTTCATCCATTTCTTGAGAATCATGATAGAATCGAACGATTTTTTCAACGCTGAAAGTTTCGCCGACGTTTTCCAAAAGGGCTATCGCGCAGGTACGTTTACTTGAGCCGTATTCGTCCATACGCACGATAAGGTCGGGGTTGCCTGGACATTTCACAGTAACAACGCCCTTAGCCTCTTCCCAATTCGCCGCGCCTTCATAGATAAATGTAAAAATCAAAATACGTTTAATCTTGTTGATAAATTTTCCGTTAACGCGCATGGTTTCGCCCGCGGCAATGCTGCCGGTCCTGTCGTCGCCGTCAAGGGAAATGTACGGCGCGCTTGACAGACTGCCGAAAAGATTTCCCAACGCTTGAACTGCTCCTGCGCGCCCGTCTTTCATTTCGTAAAGGCAAGCCAAATCCAAATCGATGCCGTTGCCCTTGTTGCCGAAAATGCTTGACAGGAAACCTTGATTAGTCGGACGCTCCGGCTTGTTCCAGTTAAGATTTATGATAATTTCTCCGAGGCTTTCGCCGCGTTTGGTAAGATTAACTTTCTGCCCTTTGCGCAGTTCAACTTTTTTAGGCGGCGGAGGATTATTAACATTCGTTCGCGCAGAACTAACCGGTGGCGGCGGAATTGTAATTTTTTTCGGCTCGGGCGGCGGAGGCGGAGCTGTCATTTCGTCGCTGACTTCGATACCGAAATTTTTACAAAGAGCCGCAAGCCCACCGCTGAAACCCGCGCCCGTTGCGTTGAATTTCCACGCGCCTTTGTACCGGTAAATTTCGCCCAAAACAATCGCCGTTTCAATGCTCAGATTTTCAAGTTTGAACGTGGCGATATCTGCGCCTGCGGGATTTTTCAAATGCAAAATCATACCGCTGACTTTGCCGAAATTTTGTCTGCGGGCGTCAGCGTCATAAATCGTGGCGGTGAAAGAAATTTTTTCGACGTGGCGAGGAATTTTCGTCAAATCAATTTCAACCGAATCGTCGTCCTGGTGAATGACGCTGCCGGAATTGTGGCGCGGGTTGCCGTAAAAAACAAAATCTTCGTCGCCGGCAACTTTGCCATTGCCCGCCAATAAAAAAGCCGCGGTGTCAATATCAACTGCGCTTGCCTTCCGCTCGAACTGAACTTTTATTGAAGTTTCATTGAGCGGAATTTTTTGTCCTTTGCGAATTTCCATAGCTGTTACCTCTAAAATTTTTGCTTATCCCTCATGGCGCGTTCGATGTCGCGCTTAGCGGATTTTTCAGCCAGAGTTGCGCGCTTATCGTAATTGTGCTTGCCGCTTGCCAATGCGAGCTCCATTTTCGCGCGCCCGTCTTTGAAATAGATTTTCAACGGAATCAGCGTAAATCCTTTTTCGCGCGTCTTGCCGAAAAGTTTTAAAATTTCTTTTTTGTGCATAAGAAGGCGGCGGCGTCTTAAAGGATCGTGATTAAAAATATTTCCCTGCTCGTACGGGCTGATATGCATATGTTCAACAAAAATTTCGCCGTTTTTAATTTCCGCGTAGCTGTCTTTGAGATTGGCTTTGCCTGCGCGAAGGCTTTTAACTTCAGTGCCTTTAAGTTCGATACCGGCTTCGTAAGTTTCGTGGATAAAATAATCGTGGCGCGCCTTGCGGTTTTCGCACGCGATTTTTACAGCAGCATTTTTCGCCAAATTATCACCGCCTCAGAATGACGACTGAATTATCAGCGCGAGGTATTTATCCATTTCGTCGTCCCAGCGAATATTATACGCGCGCGCAGGAGTCTCAATTCCCCACCAGTTATTAAGCTTAACGTCAATGTACTCATTGCCATTTTTTGAAAGTTTTTTGACGGGGCAACCTTCGCAGGGTTCGTCAAGATTGTGGAAACGCTTATAACAAGTTTGCTCGACATTAGCCACATTGCCCAAAGTTTGACGAATTGTATTGTTAAAGAAAATCGGCTCGAAAGTTTCTTTGTCGACGACGTAAATAAATTCCTGCATGTGGTCAAGAATATTTTGCAGGTGGCGGCTGACGCGCTCTGAAACGTTATCGTTGTGGTGGTCAAGCAAAATATTTCCCAGCAGCACTGAAAAAATACTAAGCTTGGTAAATTCTTCCTTAGAAAAAACGTACGGGCGATGTGAAGTCTCAAAGCCGACGCTTCCAACGGTTTCGCTGCCGTGCGCAATTTGCGAATGAACAAACGCGCCCAATTTCAGCGTGCGGAATAAATCTTCTTCCTGCGGATATTTTTCAAAAGTATCTTCGCAAATCGACATAACGCCGTAAGGAGTCGGGCGGTAATTCGAATCAATCACGGAATAGCGGCGATCGAGTAGCGGCGCGTATTTCTTGATATTTTCTTTGTCAGTGATAGATAAACCGTTCGGACCAATCCACTCAAATTCGGTATCGTACTGATTGGAACTGCGATTGTACTTCGCGACAGAAACGCGGTCAAGATTAAATTGTTTGCCGAACATTTCAAGGCAGATTGAGATGGTAACTTCGGGGTTTTGCGTTTCGTAAAGCAAATTCAAAATAAATTCCAGCATATTATCTTGAAAAGCTTTTTGGCGAATTTCTTCAGCGTGTTGCGGGTCGCGTCCGGAATCCACGGAGAACGTGCGTCCGATTAAGCTTTGGTGGTAAATGGAATATTGATTTTTGCCTTTGGATTTGGATTCGTACAGCGCACGGTCGGCGCGCTTGAAAAGTTCGACGTAGGAAGTGCCGTGGTCGGGGTAAAGCGCAATTCCGATACTTACCGAAAACGGCAGGCTGACGTCGTTACTTTCATAGTGGCGGTCAAGATTTTTCAAAAGTTCGGTGCAACGTTTTTCAAGGACATCAACATCGGGCATATCGCAGAAAAGCACGACAAATTCATCGCCGCCAATTCGTCCGACAATATCTTTTTGCCGGAAAACGCTCCGAATTGCCAGCCCCATATCCGTTAAAACGCCGTCACCGAAAAGGTGTCCGAAAGAATCATTAATCGCCTTGAAACCGTCCGCGTCGATAATTATAAATGCGGGCGGCAAATCAGTCGGCGAAAGTTTCGACAAATACATTTCGATATAGCGCTGCGTGGCGTCTTTGTTGTAAAAGCCTGTAAGCACGTCATGTTCCGCCGAGCGCTGAAGTTCCATTTGCCAAAGTTGCTTGACATTGATATTGCAAATGCAGCCAAAACCGATAAGCGGTCCTTCGCCGAAATACAACAGCAGGCGAAATTCAGCCCACAAATACCCGCGGTCGCCTTTACCGCGCAGCCGAATTTTGCTGCTGAAAAATTTGCTGTCATTTTTCGTGCCTTGCATCCAAAACATTTCGTCGAAAAAAGCCGAAAATTTTTCGCTGTCTTCGGGGTGAATCACATTGCCGCCAAAAAAAACTGTGGACGCCGGATTTGCAATTTGCGGAAAATCATAATCGCAATTTTCCACGGGCGACATAAACTCCAAAGTATCTTTGTCAATGTACCACTTAAAATAAATTATGTTTTCTACGTCGTTCAAAGTGCGGTATATCTCCGTGTCAAAGTCTTGGGGAATTTCAAATTTTGAGCCGGTCATAGAAACCGCGACAGAAAATTTCCTGCCGCTCCACCTCCTCGCCTTGTTATTCAACTGTATTGTACCAAATACCGCGAATTTTATGCAACTGCTTTTAGAATTTTTTGTTGCTCAGATTTGTTTGACAATAAACCATTTTGACGATATAATTTCCTTTACAATTTCATATTATTTTGTCGAATTTTGTTGCTTAACTTCAGAAAAATCTTTTTTATGTGATAGATTCGAGGCTTTGTTTCATTTGAAAATTGGGAGTGAAGTCGTTAATGTTTAATCCTGTTCAAGTTGGTAAGCGAACCCGTTACAGCTACGCGCGCATCAAAGAAGTTATGGAAATGCCGCACCTTCTGGATATTCAGATTAATTCGTACAAATGGTTTTTGCAAGAGGGGCTCAGAGAAATTCTTGAAGACATTTCGCCAATCACAATCGCCACCGGAAATTTGAAACTTTTTTTCAAAGACCCCGTACTCGGCAGCCCGAAATATTCTCTTGAAGAATGCAAGGAACGTGACGGTACTTATTCAGCGCCGATTCGTGTAAAAGTTCAGCTTGTCAACCACGAAATGGGCGACGTCAAAGAGCAGGAAGTTTTTATGGGCGATTTCCCGCTTATGACTAATACCGGCACGTTTATCATTAACGGCGCGGAGCGCGTTATCGTCAGCCAACTCGTACGTTCGCCGGGCGTTTATTACGACGAAACCATTGACCAAACCGGTAAGAAAATTTTCACCGCCACGGTTATTCCAAATCGCGGCGCGTGGATTGAACTTGAAACCGAGCCTGGCGATAAAATCCGCGTGCGTATCGACCGCACCCGCAAAATGCCTGTAACTTATTTTCTGCGCGCATTGGGTTTCCAAAGCGACGAAGAAATTCTTGCACTTTTCGACGGCAATAAATTTATCCGCGACGAACTTGAACGTGAAGAAGCTGAATTTAAAACCGAGGCGCGCTCCCTTGAAGAAGTTTACAAACACATTCGCCCCAATGAGCCTACTACCAGCGTTGAAAATGCTCAGCAACTTTTAAATTCACTGTTTTTCGATCCAAAACGCTATGACCTTGCGTCCGTCGGCAGATACAAAATCGGCAAGAAACTCGGACTCAAGCGCCGCCTCCTCGGCAAAGTTTTGGCTGAAGATATTGTTGATAATTCTACAGGCGAAATTTTAATTCCTGCCGATACCCTCGTTACTGAAGAACATCTTGCAAATATCGACGACGCCCGCGAAGCCGAAATTTTTAATCTTGTTCCGGACGAAATTCACCGCGGCTATCTAAATCCGATTCCTGCGCGAATTAAAACTGAAGACGGCGAAATTACTATGCTCTGCGCGCCGACTTTGCCTATTCATGAAAACCGCACCATAACCATTGCCGATATTGTAAGCTCAATCGGTTACCTGCTCGATTTAATGAGCGGCGTTGGAAATATTGACGACATCGACCACCTCGGTAACCGCCGCGTGCGCAGTGTTGGTGAACTTTTGCAAAATCAGTTTAGAATTGGTTTGGCGCGAATGGAGCGCGTTGTTCGTGACAGAATGACTACGCAGGATTCCGAAATTATCACGCCGCAAGTTCTGATTAATATCAAGCCGGTTATCGCCGCTATCAAAGAATTTTTCGGCTCTTCGCAGTTGTCCCAATTTATGGATCAACACAACCCACTTTCCGAATTGACGCATAAGCGAAGACTTTCAGCGCTCGGTCCAGGCGGTTTGAGCAGAGAGCGCGCGGGCTTTGAAGTCCGTGATGTTCACAATTCGCATTACGGGCGCATGTGTCCGATTGAAACACCGGAAGGTCCTAATATCGGTTTGATTGGCTCACTGTCGAATTACGGGCGCATTGACCAATACGGTTTTATTGAAACGCCCTACCGCAAAGTTGACAAAGAAAATCACCGCGTTACAAATGACGTTCGATATTTGACGGCTGACGAGGAAGATGTTTTGACTATCGCGCAGGCAAATGAGCCGCTTGACGAAAATGATTGGTTTGTCAATGAGCGTGTAACTGCGCGATTCAAGGAGGAAACTACACGGGTTCGCCGTGAGCGCGTCGATTACATGGACGTTTCGCCTAAGCAGGTTGTTTCAATCGCCACGGCTATGATTCCCTTTCTTGAAAATGACGACGCCAACCGCGCGTTAATGGGCGCGAATATGCAGCGTCAAGCTGTACCGCTTTTAAAAACCCAAGCGCCGCTCGTTGGTACGGGTATGGAATTTAAAGCCGCCTGCGACTCCGGCGTCATGGTTTTGGCGAAAAAAGCCGGCACGGTTACCTACGTTGACGCTACGACTATCAAAATGAAAAATGACGACGGCACTAAGGACGAATACAGACTTCAAAAATTCGTGCGCTCAAATCAAGGTACTTGTATAAATCAAATTCCACTTGTCGAATACGGCGAACACGTTGAAGCGAAACAGCCTATCGCCGACGGTCCTGCAACAGATCACGGCGAATTGGCGCTCGGCTACAATATTATCGTTGCTTATATGCCGTGGGAAGGTTACAACTACGAAGACGCTATTTTGCTTAGCCAAAATCTGATTAAGGATGATATTTACACTTCGATTCACATTGAAGAACACCAATGCGACGCTCGCGATACCAAACTCGGTCCGGAGGAAGTTACCCGCGATATCCCAAATGTTTCTGAAGACGCGCTGATTCACCTTGACGCGGACGGAATCATTGCGATTGGCGCTGACGTTCGCCCTGGCGATATTCTTGTCGGCAAAGTTACCCCGAAAGGCGAAACCGAATTGACGGCTGAGGAACGTTTATTGCGCGCAATTTTCGGCGAAAAAGCCCGCGAAGTCCGCGATACCAGCTTAAGAGTTCCGCACGGCGAATCCGGCAAAATAGTTGACGTGAAAATTTTTACCCGCGAAAATAATGACGAAATGGCGCCTGGCGTCAATAAGCAAGTTCGCGTATATATCGCACAGAAACGCAAAATTTCAGTCGGCGATAAAATGAGCGGTCGCCACGGCAACAAGGGCGTTGTTTCTCAAATTATGCGCCAGGAAGATATGCCTTTCCTGCCCGACGGTACGCCGGTTGATATCGTGCTGAATCCGTTGGGCGTGCCTTCGCGTATGAATATTGGACAGATTTTGGAAACTCATTTGGGTATGGCTGTTCGTACGCTCGGTTTCAAAATCAAAGCTGACCCCGACGGTTTCCTTGAAAGACTGCGCGAATACGGCTATGACGCTGATAAAAACGGCGTCCCGAAAGTCGAAGATGTTGGTTTGCACATTGCAACGCCCGTTTTTGACGGCGCGCGCGAATCCGACGTTATGAATACGATTAAACTTTCAAAAATTGGCGACGACGATGAAATAATTGACGGCAAAACTATTCTGTATGACGGCAGAACCGGCGAGCCTTTTGAAAATCGCGTTACCGTTGGCTGCGTTTATATGCTGAAACTTCACCATTTGGTTGACGATAAAATTCACGCGCGCTCAACCGGTCCTTACTCTTTGGTTACGCAGCAGCCTTTGGGCGGCAAGGCTCAATTCGGAGGACAGCGTTTCGGCGAAATGGAAGTTTGGGCGCTTGAGGCTTACGGCGCAAGTTACACTTTGCAAGAAATTTTGACGGTTAAATCCGATGACGTTGTCGGGCGCGTCAAAGCTTACGAGGCGATTGTCAAAGGTAATAATATTCCCGAGCCTGGCGTTCCCGAATCTTTCAAAGTCCTTATCAAAGAATTACAGTCAATCGGTTTGGATATCAAAGTTTTGAGCGGCGACGCTAAGGAAATTGTTATTCACGACGAAGAGGAAGATGAAATTCGCGCCAATCGTGCTAAGGCTGAAAAACTTGAAGAGCCGGAAAATCCCGCCGAGCCGCCGCCTTCCGACGAGCCCGCTGAACCCGAGGATGTAGATATTGATATTGACATTGACAGCGAGCCAACCGCGGACGAACTTGCCTTGATTAGTAAAAATTTCGGCACTGAAAGTTTCGAACAAGACGACCTCGATAAATACGGTGACGATAAATACGACGACGATAAATTTTTAGATAAAATCAGCGATCGACATTATCACGACGACGATAGCGTTTCGCCGTATGATGATTTTGACGATAACGAAGACAACGAGGATAACTGAGCTGTCTAAAGGGGGAGCATTATGCTTGATGTTAATATTTTTGACTCAATGCGCGTAGGGCTGGCGTCGCCCGAAAAAATTCGCGAATGGTCTCACGGTGAAGTTAAAAAACCGGAAACCATAAATTATCGCACGCTCAAGCCCGAACGTGACGGCTTATTTTGCGAACGCATTTTTGGACCGACGCGCGATTGGGAATGTCATTGCGGCAAATATAAACGCGTCCGTTACAAGGGCATTATCTGCGACCGTTGCGGCGTCGAAGTTACACGCGCCAAAGTTCGCCGCGAACGCATGGGGCATATCGAACTTGCCGCGCCCGTTTCTCATATTTGGTACTTCAAAGGCATTCCGAGCCGCATGGGTTTAATTTTGGGTATGACGCCGAAAAATCTTGAGCGCGTTTTATATTTCGCTTCGTACATTGTGCTTGAGCCGCCGAAAAATTTAGACCCCAAAGACGAGTGGCTCAAAAAACAATCTCTTTTAAGTGAAGGCGATTATCGGCGCGCCCGCGAAAAATACGGCGATACTTTCAAAGTCGGAATTGGCGCGGAGGCTATTCAATATCTTTTGCAGGAACTTGACCTTGACAAAATGAGCGAAGAATTACGGCAAGAAATTCGTTCGCCGAGCGCGCAGAAAAGATTCAGAGCGATTCGCCGCCTTGAAGTTGTCGAGGCTTTTCGCAAGAGCGGCAACCGCCCCGAATGGATGATTTTAAATGTTATTCCGGTAATTCCGCCGGAACTTCGCCCAATGGTACAACTGGACGGCGGCAGATTCGCCACTTCAGATTTAAACGACTTGTACCGCCGCGTCATTAACCGCAACAACCGCTTGAAAAAAATGTTGACGATTAATATTCCGGATTTGATTTTGCGAAATGAAAAACGTATGCTGCAAGAGGCAGTTGACGCGCTGATTGATAACGGCAGGCGCGGGCGTCCGGTTACCGGCTCGGGCAACAGAGCTTTGAAATCTCTTAGCGATTTGCTTAAAGGCAAGCAGGGGCGTTTCCGTCAAAATCTTTTGGGCAAGCGCGTTGATTATTCCGGCAGAAGTGTTATCGTTGTCGGACCGGAGCTGAAACTTCACCAATGCGGTTTGCCTAAGGAAATGGCGCTTGAACTTTTTAAGCCTTTCGTTATGAAAAAACTTTCGGCGGACGGCAATACCACGATTAAAGCGGCGAAACGTAAAGTAGAGCGCGCCAATCCGGAAGTTTGGGGCGTTTTGGAAGAAGTTATCAAGGAACATCCGGTTTTGCTGAATAGAGCGCCGACACTTCACAGATTGGGCATTCAAGCGTTCGAGCCGGTTTTGACTGAAGGGCGCGCGTTGAAACTTCACCCGCTCGCCTGTACCGCTTACAACGCTGACTTCGACGGCGACCAAATGGCTATTCACCTTCCGCTTAGCGCGGAGGCACAGGCTGAGGCGCGCGTTTTGATGTTGGCGGCGAATCACATTCTCGCCCCGAAAGACGGCAAGCCCATTATCGTTCCAACTCAAGATATGGTTCTCGGCACGTACTACTTAACCATTTTGAAAAAAACTCCCGAAGGCAAACGGCCGCGCGTTGTTACCGGTATCAACGAGGCGATTATGGCTTATCGGCAAAAAGATTTGGCTTTGCAGGAAGAAATTATCGCTCGAATTAATATCAAAGAAATGCCCGAATCTATTCGCGCAGAATTGCCGGACGGCTACGCCATGGTTAAAACTTCGGTCGGGCGTATGATTTTCAATGAAATTTTGCCGCCGGATTTGCGCTATTACCACAAAAATAAAGACGGCGAATGGGAACTCGGCATTGTCATGAACAAAAAGGAACTCGGCAAATTGGTTGCGGCCTGTTTCGACGGCTACGGCGCCACCAAAACCGCTGAAGTTATCGACCAGGTTAAAAATCTCGGCTACCATTACGCCTGTATCGCCGGTATGACTGTTGCCATAACTGACGTTATCGTCCCGCCAAATAAGCAGGAAATTATTCAGCAAACCCGCAAGGCTGTTGCCAAAGTCGAAGGGCAATATTCTATCGGCTTAATCACCGAAAATGAGCGCTACAAAAAAGTTGTCGACCTTTGGAATGAGGCAACCGAAAAAGTTGCTGACGCCATGATGAGCAATTTGAGCGAAACCAGCCCCACGAATCCTATTTTTATGATGGCTGACAGCGGCGCGCGCGGTAATAAACAGCAAATGCGCCAACTTGCCGGTATGCGCGGGCTTATGGCTGATCCTTCCGGAAAAATCATTGACTTGCCGATTATCGCGAATTTCCGCGAAGGCTTGAGCGTTTCTGACTACTTCATTTCTTCGCACGGCGCGCGCAAAGGTTTGGCTGATACCGCACTTCGTACGGCTGACTCCGGCTATTTAACCCGCCGCCTTGTCGACGTCGCGCAGGACGTTATCGTTCGCGAAGAAGACTGCGACGTTTCGATTGTCAATTTCAAATTGGAGCGCGCGGTTTTGGCGGACGAAACTGCCGGTGCGCTTGAATTTTTGTACGACGAACTCATTGGGCGCGTCCTTGCCGCCGATATTTTCAACCCAACCACCAAAGAAATTGTCATTAAGCGCGATACCATTTTGGACGAAAAGGCGCTTGACAAAATCGCTGAATTTGATATTGGCGAAATTTCTATTCGCGGCAGAAGTTTAACCGCGCCTAATTCGGCAAGCCATTCGCTCGTCAAGGAAACAATTATTCTCGGCACGCGCGACGAAGTTAAACGTGAAAAATTGCGCCACAATTTTATTCACGAAATTATTGGTAAAGAATTGGCTAAGCCGGTTAAATGCGACGGCGAAACTTTCAACGCGGGCGAACATTTGACGCACGAAATGCTTGACAGACTTTTGGACAGCGACGTTGGCGAAATTTTTGTTCGCAATAATAACGTGCGCGGTATCGAAGTTGAGGCGATTAAGGAAGGCACGGGCATTATTGAATCGCTCGAAGATCGAATTGTCGGGCGCGTTTTGGCTGAAGATATTATTGACGCCGAGGGCAACGTTATCGCGAAAATCAATGACAGTATCGACTCTAAATTGGCGAAAAAAATTGCCGCCGTCAAAAACGCCTCCGCCAATAAAAAAGTTAAAATCCGCAGCGTCTTAACCTGCAAATCTCAATTCGGCGTCTGCATTAAATGTTACGGCTCAGATTTGGCGAATCAAGCGCCCGTCGAAGTTGGCGAGGCTGTTGGAATTATCGCGGCTCAATCAATCGGCGAGCCTGGCACTCAATTAACAATGCGCACGTTCCACACCGGCGGCGTTGCGGGCGACGATATTACTCAAGGTCTGCCGCGCGTCGAAGAACTTTTTGAGGCGCGTAAACCTAAGCACAACGCGATTATTTCTGAAGTCGAAGGCGAAGTTTCTTTCGGCAAAAACGAAAAGAACGATTTGACGCAGATAACCGTTACGCCGTCCGTTGGTTTGCCGCGCGATTATACAATTCCTTTCGGCGCGCGAATTTCCGTTGCGCCTGGTGATTGGATTGAAGCCGGTACGAAATTGACTGAAGGCTCGATTAATCCGCATGACATTTTGCGCGTCAACGGGCTCAAGGCAACTCAGCAGTATCTTGTTTATGAAGTCCAAAAAGTTTACAAGTCTCAAGGCGTCGAGATTAACGATAAGCATATCGAAGTTATGGTTCGTCAAATGCTGCACAAAGTCAAAATCGAAGAAAGCGGCTCGACTGAATTTTTGCCTGGTGAATTTGTCGATATCAATGTTTTTGAGGCGGCGAATACAAAGGCTATCGAAGAGGGCGGCGAGCCTGCTGTTGCTAAGCCGGTTTTGTTGGGAATTACGAAGGCGTCATTGGCAACGGATTCATTTTTGAGCGCGGCGAGTTTCCAGGAAACCACCAGAGTTTTGACGGACGCGGCGATTAAAGGCAAAATCGATCCGCTTATCGGCTTGAAGGAAAACGTCATTATCGGCAAGCTTATTCCCGCCGGTACGGGTATGCCGCGCTATCGTGATTTGCAAGTTGTTGATACGACGATTGAGGAAAAACCGGCTGACATTATCGCACACGTGAATTGATTTGGAAGGAGCAAAATTTATGGCACTGCGAGGAATAAGAGGCGCGGCAACTGTCGAAGAAAATTCGGCTGAAGAAATTTGGAAAGTTGCTAAGTTACTTATCACCAAAATGTTGTCGGCAAATAAACTCAGATTTGAAAATATCGGCGCGGTGATTTTCTCTTCAACCAAAGACTTGAACGCCGCTTTTCCAACCGCCGGTGTGCGTCAACTTCCGAATTTTAATTTCCTGCCGCTGTTTGACGTTCAAGAAACCGACGTTGAGGGCAGCCTGCCGATGTGTATGCGAGTTTTGATTTTGGCGGACGTCGACAAAGATTTAAAGGATGTTCACCACATTTATTTGGGCGAGGCGAAAAATCTGCGCCCCGATTTGGTTTAATTCCACGCAAAAAAATTAGCCAATGCGCTTAACAGTTGTTAGGTACATTGGCTTTTTTATTTGCCGGTGCTGTTACGATTTCAAACCCGCCGCTTTTCTGATAAAAATATTCGTCAAAACGTCTGCACTTGCCACTTCAATATCGTCAGGGACGCTTTGTCCGGTGGTCACATATGACATTGACAAATTTTCATTTCGCAGTAAATTTAAAACCATACCGAGGCTGCCGGTTTCATCAATTTTAGTAATGATAATTTTTTCGGGCGCGGCGGCGGAAAATCTTTTCAAAATCTCCTGCGCGTCCGTTAATTTCGTCGTGGAACTCAAAACTAAATGCTTTTCAATGCGCGGATTCACCGTCAAAAAATCAACCAGTTCTTTCATCTGAAAATCGTTGTGCTGACTGCGCCCCGCAGTGTCAATCAAAATCAGATCTTTATTTTTGTGCTGCTCAATGGCGGCGGAAAGTTCCTGCGGCGTGTAAACAACTTCCAGCGGCAAACCGAGAATGTCCGAATAAGTTTTCAGCTGTTCGACGGCGGAAATTCGGTAAGTGTCGGCGGTTATCAGCGCCAGGGAACTGTTTGTGTCAAGGACGAATCGCGCAGCAATTTTCGCGAGCGTGGTAGTTTTGCCAACGCCGGTCGTTCCCAAAAGCGCCACAATTCTGACGCCGTGCCGATTTAATTTTATTCCGTCCGAAAATTTCAAGTGTTCGTTGATATAGGTTGAAAGCGTCCATTTGGCGGCGCTGGATTGGCAATCCACAAGCGTATCGCCCGCGCCTGCTGTCGACGCCATTTCGGTTAAAATTTCTTCGCTGACTTCCTGCATTTTCAGCGCCTCGTGAAGGCTGATACCGCCCTTAGCGCTTTCCTTGCCGAGGACTTCAGCCAACATAGCCTTCATCTGCGCGAGTTCCCCTTCAAGGCGGCGAATTTTAGCCTGCTCCGGACTTTCGTCTTCGGTCGGCATACGTAAACTTTCGCTTTTTTTAGTTTCAGTCTGCGGCGGCGCGGGCTTAATTTTTTTCGGCTCGTCTTGCGAATTTAAAATTTCGGCGTCGGATTGAGATTCAATTTCAACGGGCGCAGAAACGCTGTCCAAAACACTTTCCGGCAATATTTCTTCTCCTCCAGCCCCTGCCATTTCCGGGTGAAACGGGTGGTTAGAAGGAAGAAGAGAAGTACCCACACGATGCCGATGACCAGAAAGTCAAGCTTCATCATGTAGCGGATAAACAAGATACTTACTATGGACAGCGACAGCAGATACAATGCTATGCCTCTGTGCGCAAGTTGTTTCGGAAAAAATGGAACCAAAGCGTGTTTCTTTTTTTAGTGTCCTTCATCCCTGTTTGGATGTTCGTTGTCTGTGACTTCTTCGACAGTTCTTCGAAGATTTCTCGAAGAACTGTCGAAGAAGTGATGTTGAACGGATTGATAACGAGTGTGGTACGGCAAAGGGCGGTGAAACGTTTCTTTTTTTGCGGCGGGTTCTATAAATCCCGTCAGATAGTGTTTTTTTCTTTGTTACGCAGGCTTCACTATCTTG
>CAJOMO010000031.1 GCA_905235685.1 uncultured Selenomonadaceae bacterium | reverse complement strand
AGAAATAAATTTTTAAATGCAGCGGCAGGTTTCTTTTGCAATAAAAATCGGCGGGTTTGAAAAAATTTTATATTTTTGTTAGAAATAAATTTTTAAATGAGGCGGCGGGTTTCTTTGCAATAAAAAATCGGCGAGTTTGAAAAAGTTTATATTTTTGTTAGAAATAAATTTTTAAATGGGGCGGCAAGTTTCTTTTGCAATAAAAAATCGGCGAGTTTGAAACTCCACCGACACGGAAAATTTTAACAGCAGAAAAAAATTTAGTCGTACTTAAACGCCTGCAGAGAACTTTGTAAATCCTGCGCGAGCCGCGAAAGTTCCTCGCTGGCGGAAGCAATTTCTTCGGCGGACGCGGATTGTTCCTCGGAAGCCGCGGAAACATTTTCCATTTCGTGCGAAACGTGAACGCTTTTATCGGAAATTGCCTGCGAATTATCACGAATCTTTTCAGTAGCCTTGGCGATGGCGTCAAGTTCCGTAACCATATTTTTCGCCGCAACAGCAACATTATCGGTCGCGCCGCGTATATCTTCAAAAGTATCGCGCAGTTTTTCAAC
This sequence comes from uncultured Selenomonadaceae bacterium, assembly GCA_905235685.1. Lineage (GTDB taxonomy): Bacteria > Bacillota > Negativicutes > Selenomonadales > Selenomonadaceae > Quinella. Next base: position 36,117 of record CAJOMO010000031.1, on the reverse strand, counting down.
GGATTCAGTGCCTTCCTTAACGGCGGTAGTACCTTTTTGCATTGAATCAACAGCGCTTGTCGTTTCAGCTTGAATATCGCCGATAAGCGCCGCGATTTTTTGAGCCGCGCCTTGAGATTCTTCCGCCAATTTACGAACTTCTTCAGAAACAACCGCAAAGCCGCGCCCGTGCTCACCTGCGCGAGCCGCTTCAATCGCTGCATTCAGCGCAAGTAAATTCGTCTGGTCAGCAATGCCAGAAATAGCCTCAACGATTTGCCCAATTTCTTGTGAACGTTTGCCGAGTTTGTCAACGGTGGCGGCGGAATTGTTAACGATTTTTTCAACGCTGATAATCTGATTGACGGCGGCGTCAACAGCCTGGTTACCAACAACGGCTTGATTATTCGCCTTGGTGGCGTGCGAAGAAACTTCGTCCGCGGTCTTCCCAATATTATCGATTGACTTCATCGCGGCGTTAATTGAGTCGAGCGAATCACCAACGCTTTGCTGTTGTTCGGAAACTTCACCGGCAGAATTTGTAACGGATTGAGAAACTTGCTCGGACGCTTGAGCTGATTGACGCGCGCTGGCGTTTAACTCTTGCGAAGAAGCCGCGAGCCGTTCCGCCGAATTACTTGTTTTTTGAATAAGGTTGCTGATAGTTTCGCGCATATCACGAATTGCCTGTGACATTGCTCCAAATTCATCGCCGCGGTCTGGGTCGATAAGATCACTGCGCCGAAAATCGCCGCTCCTTAACAAACCAAAAAGCGTAACCATTTTTTCAAGCGGATTTGTAATTGACTTCATAACAATGGTACTGACGCTAATCAAAACGACAATCATCACGCCAACGACGATAAAAATATCGCGCACGATACCGCCGACAGCTTCTTGACTTCTGTCCCAAGTGGCTTGCGAACGCTCGCCAACGCCAACGTAAAGCTGAGAAAGCGCGCCGCCCAATTTCACAGCATTGCCCAAAGTATTCGCTTCATAATACTCAACGGAATTTTTAATGTGGTTGTAAATAGCCATATCGTCCGCGCCGATTGGAGCGCGCATATTCACAAGGTGATCCGAAGAATTTCTGAAATTGTCCCACATTTTACGAATACCTTCAGCCTCGGCAACCAGCGATTTATCCGAATCCGTTGCAACAATCGCCTCGTATTCTTGAAGTGCCTCTTCAAAAGTTTTTATGGCGTTATCGTATTTGTCTTTACGCGATTTGATAAGGTCAGGGTCTTGAGTCAGCGGCGTCAAAGTTGCCTGGATTTGCGCATATCTCATTGCGTAAAGCGCGTTGCCGATTTTGCGGTTGGATTGTAAATAGCGGTTGTACATTTGGTCCATTTCGCCCTCGGCGGTTTGCGCGGCGAAGTAGCCGATTGCGCCGATAACCACCATGCCTAAAATCGCCACAATGTTAATAAGAATAAGTTTCATTCTAACCGATAAATTATTCATGGGCTAGGATTCTCCTTTGTAAGATATAAAAATTCGACAAAGTTTAAAACTCCGTCGACTTGGGGGAAATGTTTTTTTTAAATAAGCAAAAGTTAATCGTACTTGAATGCCTGCAAAGAGTTCTGCAAATCTTGAGCGAGTTTGGAAAGTTCATCACTGGCGGAAGCAATTTCTTCGGCGGAGGCTGATTGTTCTTCGGACGCGGCGGAAACACTTTCCATTTCGCGGGAAACGTGCGCGCTCTTTTCGTTAATCTTCTCGGAATTATCGCGAATCTTCATAGTTGCCTTGGCGATAGCGTCAAGTTCACGAACCATATTCTTTGCCTCGACAGCAACGTTATCGGTTGCGCCGCGAATATCTTCAAAAGTCTCGCGCAGTTTTTCAACAGATTCAGTACCGGCACGAACAGCCGCGTTACCTTTCTGCATTGAATCAACAGCGTTGGTGGTTTCAGCTTGAATATCGCCAATAAGCGTAGCGATTTTCTGAGCGGCTTCCTGAGATTCTTCAGCCAATTTACGGACTTCTTCAGAAACGACTGCAAAGCCTCTGCCGTGTTCGCCGGCGCGAGCGGCTTCGATAGCTGCATTGAGTGCAAGCAGGTTAGTTTGTTCAGCGATACCGGAAATAGCTTCAACAATCTGCCCAATTTCCTGTGAACGTTTGCCGAGCTTGTCAACAGTTGCGGCGGAGTCGTTAACGATTTTTTCAACGCTGATAATCTGATTGACAGCGGTATCAACAGCCTGGTTGCCGACGGTAGCTTGATTGTTAGCCTTAGTTGCGTGACCGGAAACTGTATCGGCGGTTTTGCCGAGTTTGTCAATGGAAGTCATAGCGGCGTTAATTGAATCGAGCGAATCACTGACGCTTTGCTGTTGTTCGACAACGGCGCTTGCGGAATTTGTGACTGACTGCGCGACCTGTTCGGACGCCTGAGCAGATTGGTGAGCGCTTGCCGTTAATTCCTGGGAAGAAGCGGCGAGTTGTTCAGAAGAATGACTTGTTTTCTGAATAAGATTGCTGATAGTTTCGCGCATATCGCGAATCGCCTGTGACATTGTGCCAAATTCGTCGCCGCGGTCGGGGTCGATAAGGTCACTGCGTCTGAAATCGCCGCCACGCAGCAAACCGAAAAGTTTAACCATTTTTTCAAGCGGATTGGTAACAGACTTCATAACCATTGTACTGAAGAAAATCAGAATACCGATCATTGCGGCGGTAATAATGAAAGTTCTTGTAATGAGGCTGCTAACGCCTGCGATAGATTTTTCCATCATCTGGTCAGCCTTTACGCGGACTTTGTTCATAATTTCGTCTGAAATGTTGCCAACAGCCACGGCGCGTGGAATACCATTTTGTTCGTAGTAATGCATAGCCATGTTTCTGTGGTCGGCAAGTGCGGTTCTGTCAGTCAAAGCTTCGGGCGGCGGCGCCATTTTCATTAATGCGTCACCGGCTTTTTTAAATTCAGCCCATTCGTTTTTCAAGGGCGCAAGGTCGGCAATTAATTCTTGGTCTTGAGCAATAATTTTTTCGTATTCGGTCATGCTGTTTTCAAAGCCCTTGATAGCGTCGCCGTATTTTTTGATACGGGAATCACCCAATGCAACATCCGTTGATAAAGGATAAACCGACATTTGAACCTGCGCGTAACGCATATTATAGCGGAACATTGCAACGTGATAGATTGAATTTAGATACGTCCTGTACATTACCTCCATATCTTCTTTGGCAGTGTTCACTGAAGAATACCCTGTAACTCCGAGAACGATAATGCCAATGGCCGCCACGATGTTAAGTACAATTAACTTCACGGAAACCGATAAGTTATCGAACATAAGACTTTTCCCCTTCCATATTTGGTAATTAAAGTGTTATTGTATATAAAAAGTCAACAAGGTGCAACCCAAGCTGACTTGTAAATTTTGAAAATTTTTGACGGAAGAAACTCAGTCGTATTTGAAAACTTGAATTGTGCCTTGCAAATCCTGCGCGAGGCGTGCAAGTTCGTCACTGGCGGAGGCAATTTCTTCGGCAGAGGCTGATTGCTGTTCGGACGCCGCGGAAACACTTTCCATTTCGCGGGAAACGTGCGCGCTTTTGTCGGAAATAAGCTGTGAATTATCGCGAATTTTTTCGGTAGCTTTGGCAATGGCGTTAAGTTCCGTAACCATATTCTTTGCTTCGCCGGCAACGTTATCGGTGGCAACGCGGATATCTTCAAATGTTCCGCGCAATTTTTCAACGGACTCAGTACCGGCTTTGACGGCGGCGTTGCCCTTTTGCATTGAGTCGACGGCGTTAATGGTTTCGGTTTGAATTTCGCCAATCAATTCAGCGATTTTTTGAGCCGCGCCTTGAGATTCTTCCGCAAGTTTTCTAACTTCTTCAGAAACGACGGCAAAGCCTCTGCCGTGTTCACCGGCGCGCGCGGCTTCGATAGCGGCGTTGAGTGCCAAAAGATTTGTCTGCTCAGCAATTCCCGAAATGGCATCGACGATCTGCCCAATTTCTTGTGAACGTTTACCGAGTTTATCAACAGTCAAAGCGGAGTCGTTAACAATTTTTTCGACGCTGATAATTTGATTGACGGCGTCGTCAACGGCTTTGTTACCAATAACGGCTTGATTATTCGCCTTGGTGGCGTGCGAAGAAACAGTGTCAGCGGTTTTGCCGATTTTGTCAATTGAAACCATTGCGGCGTTAATCGAATCGAGCGAATCGCCAACACTTTGTTGCTGTTCGACAACCGCGCCGGCAGAATTTGTAACAGATTGAGCAACCTGTTCAGAGGCCTGTGCAGATTGACGGGCGCTTGCGTTTAATTCTTCGGAAGACGCGGCAAGCTGTTCCGCGGAGTGGCTGGTTTTGGTGATAAGATTTGCAACGGTTTCGCGCATATCACGAATAGCAATGGCGATAGCGCCAAATTCGTCGCCGCGGCTGGTATCGAGTAAGCCGCTCATTCTGAAATCGCCGGATTTAAGACGCCCAAAAAGTTCCGACATTTTTGAGAGCGGATTTGTAACTTCATTTCTGATAATGTAACTGATAAAAGACGTCAACAAAATCATTACGACGGTAACAATGAAAGTTGAACGAATCGTTTCGCTGACGGATAAATCGCTGCGTTTTTTGGTTAAATCGGATTGCTTTTTAACTTCATCGTCGATTTTCAAAAGTTGCGAGGCAAGCTCGGTGGCAATTGGCATGGTTTCAGATTGATAAAAGCCTAAAGATTCTTGAGTATAAGCGCCAAGAGCCGCGGGGTCGTTTGCAACGCTTGCAGGCGGGCGTTTGCTCATAAGGCTGTCGCCGAGTTGTTTAAGCCGCGCGAAAGTCTGTGTCATTTCTTCGGCTTCGGAGAGCAAATCGGGGCTATCAGAAATAATTTGTTTGTATTCGGCAACATCATCTTCAAAAGCTTTCATAGCGCCGTCGTAACTTGTATGGCGGAATTGCAGGACAGACGCATCTTCAGTTATCGGCGTCAACGCCATTTGAATAAGCGCAAATCGGAGCTGATAACGTGCGTCGCCCGTAAGGCGCGTGCATTGCAAATATCGATCGTACATAACATCCATATCGGTTTTGGCGTTTTGTACCGCGTCATAGCCCACATAACCGATAACAATCATACCGAGCGCCGCCGCCACATTCAAAATGATTAGCTTCACTCCAACCGACAAATTTTTCATCAGATCATCCATTAAAAATTCCCCTCTCTCCATTGGTTAAATTTTCGCTTGAAATTGAACTGCAACCGCACTTAATTTCAAAAAAACTGCGTTAATGATACCACAATCAGTCAAGATTAGTCTAGCCGTTTTGAAATTTTATCAATAAAAATAGCGCCCCAATCCGCACCGACTGAGCCGCTCTTTTTTAGTTTCAGATCATCTATTTGATAATTAACTCCCTCAAACAATTCTAATTATAAATCGTTGCAATTTCCGGCGAAATTAACCGCACTGCCAAATTTTAATCTTCCTTTAATAAACGCGCAAAAAAAATTGACGTTTGCCTCGGTAGCTGTTACAATTAGCTTGTTCAAAGTTAAAGTGAATGTCAAATTCGTTGAAGGCGATTTGTTTATGAGAATTTGCCAAATGAAAGCTGGAAATGGATTAGCGGCTACGAAGGCGAATACCAGATTAGCAATTATGGCAGAGTTAAAAGCTTTAAATTCGGCAGAACGCCCATCCGTCGACCGAGTTTGCATAATGGCGGCTATTTGAGAGTAATTTTAAGCAAAAACAATATAACTAAGTGTCGCTTCATTCACATTTTGGTGGCACAGCATTTCATCCCCAATCCGGAGAATAAACACCATATCGACGGCTTTAAATTCAATAACTTTGTCGGAAATCTTGAATGGGCGACGCCGGTTGAAAATTCTCAGCACTCCTTGAAAATGGGTCTGAAAACTATTCAATATGGCGAAGAATGCGCTAATGCAAAACTTACGGGTGAACAAGTTCGTTATATTCGCGATGTAATGTGGCACGTGGTAAAACTTATAAAAATGTTGAGCAAGACGTTGACAATTCCGGCGAAAAATCGTAAATTAACGGCGGAGGTGTAAATATGAATTTAATGGAAGGTCTTGCAAAGGACAAGCCGGTTTTTGAGGCGATTGAAAATGAACTTAACCGGCAGCGTAACAATCTTGAAATGATTGCTTCTGAAAATATAGTCTCAAAGGCGGTAATGGAGGCTCAAGGTTCAATCTGTACTTTAAAATATGCCGAGGGTTATCCTGGAAAGCGCTTTTATGGCGGTTGCAAGTACGTTGATGTTATAGAAACTCTCGCTATTGACAGAGCAAAGGAACTTTTTGGTGCTGGTTTTGCGAACGTTCAGCCGCATTCCGGCGCTCAAGCGAATATGGCGATTTTCTTTGCGTTGTTGAATATTGGCGATACCGTTTTGAGTATGAATCTTTCGGATGGCGGACACTTGTCCCACGGTTCGCCCGTCAATTTCAGCGGCAAATATTACAAAATCGTTCCTTACGGCGTCAGCAAAGAAACTGAAATGATTGACTATGACGAAGTTGAAAGGCTTGCCGTTGAAAGTCAGCCGAAGTTGATTATAGCCGGTGCGTCTGCTTATAGCCGGATTTTGGATTTTGAGCGCTTTGCCGCCATTGCCAAAAAAGTTGGCGCGTATCTTTTGGTTGATATGGCTCATATTGCGGGGCTTGTTGCAGGCGGCGTTCACCCTTCACCTATTCCATATGCGGACGTCGTAACAACCACGACTCATAAAACTTTGCGCGGACCTCGCGGCGGGCTTATTCTTTGGAACAACGAAGATTTCACGAAAAAAATTAACAGCGCGGTTTTCCCGGGCACTCAAGGCGGACCGTTAATGCACGTCATAGCAAGTAAAGCAGTTGCACTCGGTGAGGCACTTCAGCCCGAATTTAAAGACTACGCCGCGCAGATTGTTAAAAATGCTAAGACTTTGGCGAATAAATTAGCCGCCGACGGTTTCAGAATTGTTTCCGGCGGTACGGACAATCATTTAATGCTGGTGGATTTGACGAGCAAAAATATCACCGGCAAGGAAGCCCAGGCACTTTTGGAAGACGTCAATATCACCGTGAATAAAAATACAATTCCGTTTGAAAAATTGAGCCCGTTCGTAACCAGCGGCGTTCGGATTGGCACGCCCGCTTTGACTACGCGCGGTTTCAAAGAAAATGATATGCTTGAAGTGGCTGACATTATCGCCCTTGTTCTCAATAATCCGAGCGACGACGCTAAAAAAGTTGAGGCGCGCGAACGCGTTGCTAAACTCTGCAAGAAATATCCGCTCTACGAATAACTTTTTATCCGCGGCAAAAAAAATAGCGGCAGGCTTTGAAGGCTTGCCGTTTTTTTTATCTGTTAATCGAAATTTATTTAACCGCGTCGATAGCATTTTTAATTTTAGTGGCAACGCCGGAAATTTTTTCAAAAGGCGTCGAACAGGCCGCCACGCGAATACCCAATTTCAGCGGCACGGCGAAAATCAAATCTTGCTGGAGTTTTTGACAAACCGCCTTGGGATTTTCCGCCGGAACAGCGATGAAGAAACCGCCCTTGTACGGAACGATTTTCAAGCCGCAAGCCGCCGCCTCATTAACAAAAACTTCTGCGCGACGATTAACCATTTCACGGAGAAATTTTTGATCGTCCGCCAAATCTGCGCGAAGATTTTCGTTGCTGTTAATTTTGGTGAAAAGAACTTGCGCGCCGTGATTTATGTTCGACCAGGTTGCGCGGCTGGAATATTTATTCGTGTCGTCAAATTCGCTGATAATTTCTTTGGCGGCGGAAATGGCGATAAGAGCACCGGCGCGTTGCCCGTACAGCGTGAAACTTTTCGACAGGCTCATTGCAACCAGAATCAAAATATTTTCCGGCAGATTTTCAAATTCGCGAAGGAAATTCCACGCGCCCGCGCCCGCAAAATCTATGTACGCGATATCTACCAGCAGCGTAATTTTTTTGCCGCCGCTCGCGCAGGTTTTAATCACGTCCAAAACTTTGTCCCATTCGCCCGCGCTCAGCGCGTAACCCGTCGGATTGTGCGCCGGCGTATTCAAAATAATCAGCAGGGAATTTTGCGCGCTCAAAATTTCTTCAACTTTCGCCGAAAATGCGTCAAGGTTAAAATGCGTATAATCATCGTCGAAGAGCTGAAACGCCTCAAGCTTTTTGCCGGTTTCATTGCAAATAATATCGTAAGTACCCCAGCGCCAATCTGAAGTCAAAACTTTATCGCCGCGCTCCGCGTAATTGGCAATGGCGTGGTGAATTGCGCCCGTGCCGCCCGCCGTGGCAATAGCGCTGACATTCCCGACACAATTAATTTTTTGCTTGACCAAATCAATGAAATCTGCGCGACCGGAAATGGGCGCGTAGGACATAAATTCGGGCATAGACATTTCGCGGAAAATTTTTTCAACCGTCGGCATAACTGATAAATTGCCGTGTTCGTCAAGCACAGTGCCGATTGTGGCGTTGGTAACTTTGTCCGCGCCAAATTTTTTAATCGCTTCTTTGCAAGCGGCGTTTGCCTCAAAAATCGGATCGACTAATTTTCTGCCTACTGCGTGCGACCGTGCGACGCCGCCATTTGTATTGCCATTTTTAAAAAACCTCACTTAATCGCTGAAAAATTCGTCGTGAATGCTGTTGACAGCCTCGGTAAGCTGCGAGCCTTTAATCAAGCAGGAAACGCTGATTTCGGACGTGCTGATAATGTCGATATTAACATTAGCCTTAGCCAACGCGCCGAACATACGCGCCGCAATTCCAGGCTTGCCCAACATTCCCACGCCAACAATTGAAACTTTTGCAACATCTTCTTCAACCAAAACCGCCGCCGCATTAATTTTTTCGGCAACAACATCGACAACTTTTTTGGCTTCCGGCAAATCCGACAGCGCGATTGTGAAAACCATATCGGTAATATTTTTTTCCAAATTGCGAATGCTTTGCACAATCATATCGACGTCAATGTGGGCGTCGGCAAGCGCAGAAAAAATTGTGTGAGCAATGCCAGGGACATTTTCAACACCCAGCACGGCGATTTTGGCAACTTTTTGGTCGTGAGATACGCCGCGAATTTCAAAATCTTTATCTTCAAGCAAAGTGTAAGCCTCCCTAATAATCGTTCCGGTTTTATCGGTGAAAGTCGAGCGGACGTGAATCGGAATGTTATAATACTGCCCCATTTCGACGGAACGCGGCTGCATAACGCCAGCGCCGAGCCTTGCCATTTCGAGCATTTCAACGTAGGTAATTTCTTTCATACGCCGAGCATTTTTGACGATACGCGGATCTGCCGAATAAACGCCGTCAACATCGGTGAAAATTTCGCACTCGTCAGCTTTGAGCGCGCCCGCCAATGCAACCGCCGAAGTATCAGAGCCGCCGCGCCCCAATGTTACGGGGTCGCCGAATTTATCCGCGCCCTGGAAACCTGCCACAACTACGATATTGCCCTTGTCGAGTTCCTCAAGCACGCGCGCAGGTTTTATATTCAAAATCTTGCCCTTAGTATGAACAGAATTTGTCAGCATACCAATCATTGAACCGGTTAAGGAAATGGCGGGGTGTCCGAGTTTTTGAAACGCCATTGCCAACAGCGCGATTGAAACCTGTTCGCCGGTTGTCAAAAGCATATCCATTTCGCGGGCGTATTGCGATTTATAGGGCTGAGTGTCAATTCCTTCAGCCAAAGTTATAAGATTATCGGTGGAGTCGCCCATAGCCGAAACCACCACAACAATTTTATCGTCAGCTTGCTTTTCGTTCAAAATCCGTTTTGCCACGTTTAAAATTTTTTCCGTCGTTGCAACGGAACTGCCGCCGAATTTTTTTACAACGAGAGCCAATTCAACTGCCTCCTTGTCAATGAAACTTTCGCCATTTTAGCAAAATCTTCAATGTTAGTCAAAAACTTTGCAATGTATTCATTCTGCCGCCAAATTTGAATTGTAATAGCGCGGATTGTTTGAAACTTCCTCACCAATCCACGGCGGCAATTCGACAAATTCATTAGCAGATTTCATTTCGACTTCCGCCAAAATCAAGCCGCTGTGCCGCCCTTCGAAAATATCAATTTCCCAAATGTGTTCGGCAAATTCAACCTTGTAGCGCGTCTTTGTCAAAGTATTTTTCGCGCAGAGCTGCAAAATTTTTTCGGCGTCGGCAAGCGGTATCTCGTACTCAAATTCGTTTCGCACAATTCCATCGTTCGCCGTTTTAATCGTGAGGAAGCCGCGGCTGTCTTTAATTCGGATTCGGACGGTGCAGTTTATTTCTGTGGACAGGTAACCTTGAGAAATTTTTTCGCCGCCCGACAAACTCAGCGCAGATATTTTTTCCGCGTCGCATAAAAATTTCCGCTCAATTTCCAGTGCCATAAATTTGCCCCCAGTGTTGAAAAATTTGCCCGATTATAATAATATGACGGCGAAAATTTGTAAAGTTTTGAGGTGCGCGCAATGAATTACAACGGCATAATTTACCGCCCGCCCATTGAAGTTTACAGCTACCTTTTGCCGCTGACGGAAGGCTGCAGTTACAACAAGTGCCGATTTTGCAGTTTGTACAGGAACGTGAATTTTCGGCTGCTGACGCTTGAGGAAATTTCGGCGCGGTTGTCGAATCTCGGGAAAAATGCGCGCGGAATTGAGCGAGTATATCTAGTTGGCGCAGATCCGCTGACTTTGTCGGTAAATTTGTTGGAGCAAACCATAGCCACTATAAAGAAATTCCTGCCGCGCGTCGAAGTCATTTCGATGAACGCCACGATTAAAAATATCAAATCAAAGAGCGACCGGAATTTGAAACGGCTGAAAAATTTGAGCGTCAACGATTTATACGTGGGCGTGGAGTGCGGGCTTGACGACGTTTTGAAATTTTTGAACAAGGGCAACAACGTTTCGGATATTCGCGAGCAATGTATGCGGCTGAATTGGATGGGTATTCGTTACAGCGGGCTGATAAAGTTGGGGGCTGCGGGCGCGGGGCGCGGCGCTGAATGTGCGTTGGCGACGGCGGAACTTTTGAACGAAATTTCGCCCGATAAAATTTTGGTGGACGTGTTGACGAATTTTCCGGACGCGAAACTTTTTGACGATATCAAAACCGGCAAATTTATTCCGGCGCGCGCGAAAGAAATGCTGATTGAAGAAAAAATCTTGCTTGAGAATTTGAATCTGCCGGAAAGTTATTTTTGGGCAAATAACGGCGTGGCGCTGGTTGGATATTTGGGCGAAAGTCAAGCCGATTTTCTGCGCAAAATTCAGCGCGTGATTGACGATTGGTAAAAAATTCTTGATAAAAATTGGCAAGGCTGTTAAAATTATCGGCGAAAATATTTTGAATCGAGGTAATTTTGGCGTGGCATATGAGGCACTTTACACGCGCGGGCGTCCGAAAAATTTTGCTCAGCTTATCGGGCAGGAACACATTTCAAACGCATTGACGCGCGCCGTTATCAGCAAAAGACTTTCGCACGCTTACCTTTTGGTTGGAACGCGCGGCACGGGCAAAACTTCAACTGCGCGACTTTTGGCTAAGGCTATGAATTGCGAAAAAGTTTTAGCCGGTAAAGTTTCAGCGGCAAAAGATATTCCCTGCAACGAATGCGCCTCTTGCAAGTCAATCGATTCTTCGCCGGATAATGTCGAGTTCGACGCGGCGTCAAATCGTTCAGTCGACGACGTGGCGCGGCTTTTATCCACGGCTTACATGGCGCCTTTGCAATCGCGCGTCAAAACTTTCATAATCGACGAAGTTCATATGCTGTCCAACGAGGCGATAAATTCAATTTTAAAATTAATCGAAGAACCGCCGCCGAACGTAGCATTTTTTTTGGCAACAACCGAAATTAACAAAGTGCCAATGACAATCCGCTCGCGCTGTCAAGTTTTAAATTTCCGGCTGATACCGCAAGAAACCATTGCAGCTCATTTACAGGATATGGCGAAAATACTGGCGATAGAATTGGAAAATGACGCGGCGAAAAAAATTGCGCGGCTGGCTGAAGGCTCAATGCGCGACGCCTTGACGTACCTTGACCAATGTTATGCTATGGCTGACAAAAAAATTACGCTGGCGGACGTCAATGAAACGCTCGGCTTAGTTTCAGACGCCGATTTGGACGAAATTATTTCCGCCGTTCAATCGCAAAATCGCGCAGAAGTCGGGCGGGCGATTAATCACGCGTTCCGTTCGGGTTTGTCGTCAATTTCTATCGCCGAAGCTTTAATCACGCGGCTTAGGGACATCGAATTTGAAAATTTGCGCGGGGATATTTCGGATTTAGATAATTTTGTGGACGCCGTACGAAAAGCGATTTTGGAAATGCAAGGTTCGGGCGTGCCGGATATTATTTTGGAAATGACACTGATGAAATTAGCCGCGCCAAAAATAATCTCAGCAACAGTCGCTCAGCCAATCGCACAACCTAAACCTGCGCCGCCGCCAAAAATTGAAGTTCCTGCAACTGAAACAATCACGCCGCCGATTGAAAAAATTGAAACGGCTAAAGTTTTCACCGGCAATTTCGACGCAGATAAAAAATTTTTTTTGAGTATTGTCTCAGAGTTGGGGCAAACCAGGCGAACTTTGGCTATGTCAATGAAAGTCGCGAATTTCGATAGATTTTCAGACGGAATTATCAAGCTCAAATTTCAATCAGTTGGTACTGAAGAGGAATTTAACAGCGTCCATAAAACTGAACTTGAAAATTTTATCGCGCAGAAATTGGGGCATCCTGTGAAAATCGAAACCGCGGTTGATACCAATTTGCCCAATCCGAATCTTGACAGAATCAAAGCACAGCACCGAACATTTGTAGATACGGCTATGAAAACTTTCGGCGCTGATAATTTTGAATAAATTTTTATAGCGAGGAGTAATTTGAAATGGCACAAAATGCTGGATTTAATCTCGGCGAAATTATGAAACAGGCGCAAATGTTGCAGCAGAGTTTTGAGGCGAATAAGCAGAAACTCAAGCAGGAAACAGCGTCAGCAACGGTGGGCGGCGGAATGGTCACGGCTACCGTTGACGGCGAAAAGCAAGTCAAGGAAATTAAAATCGCGAAAGAACTTGTTGACGAAGGCGACGTTTCGGCGATTGAAGATTTGGTTGTCAGCGCGGTTAATCAAGCCAATGCTGAGATGGATAAGAAAATCAATGCGAATATGGCGGCGTTTGCCGGAAACGCGCTCGGCGGACTCGGCGGCGCTAATGGGCTCGGTGATATGGCTAACATGCTCGGTAATTTGCTCGGCGGCGGTACTAAAAAATAAGCGTTTAATCAACTTTCTTTTATAGTAAAAGAAAGTTGCAAAGAAAAGCGCGCCGCATTGCCGCCCGTCCTTGGGCGGCTTTATTTTTGGTTTATTTGGGAGAGGGCTATGGAAATTAATATCGCCATTTGCGACAACAACCGCCACGCTTGCAATGATATTTTGCAACTTATTCGCCAACAAAAACCCAACGCCAAAATTTTTACCTTCACCTCCAAAGATACCCTGCTTGACGCCAAAGAGAATTTTGATATATTTTTTCTGGATATAAAGGGCGTCGGCGGCATCGAAATTGCCAAAACTCTGCGCGAACGCCAGACAAAAAGTATCCTAATCTTCGTCACCGGCTACAGCGAATTTATGTCCGAGGCGTTCGACGTCAACGCTTTTCATTACCTGCTCAAGCCCATTGACACCAAAAAATTTGCTCAAATCCTCGACAAAGCTTGTGCTGAAATTGAAAACGCCGAAACTCAAGCCGAAAAATATTTGCTCTTGAAAGTCGACGGCGTCACCAAAAAATTTTTCCTGCGCAATATTTTTTTCATTGAGAGCGCTGACAAAAAAGTTATACTCCACACGACGACCGGCAATTACTCAGCCGCCGCCAAAATGGACGCGCTCGAAATTGCCCTTGCCGATTATTTTTTCCGCTGTCATCGCTGTTACCTCGCCAATCTCGAAAAAATTTCTGCTTACACCAACGATACGATTCAACTCACAAATGGCGAAAATATTTTAATCGCCGGTAAAAAGTATCCCGCGTTTGTGAAAAATTATCTGCGGTACGCGAAGAGCGGCGGTGCTGTCAATGTTTGAAGAGTTATACCTGCTTGACGCGGCGGTGCATTTGATTTGCGGGGCAATTTCGTTTTCATACACAGAAAAATTTTTAACAGGAACATTTGACGACAGAAAACGCGCAATGCTGATTTGGGCGGCGATTTACGCGGCAGGGCAAATGTTTTTATCGGAAATGACAACGCAACTTTCGCCGCACGACAGGTTTATCAACGTCCTGCCATATTTCGCGCTGATAATTTTGTTGCAGAGAAAATTTTTCGCGCAGGACAAACCGCGTCAAATATTCGTGGCGGCAAGTTTCGTGGCGGGCTGGGAAATTTTACGCTTCATAGCAAGCCCGCTGTCGCACGCAATTTTCAGCGTCTGGAGTCCAATTTGGGCGTGGGCTTTAAACAGCGCTGTCGAAATGAATTTAGCGCCGGTCGACAAAATAATTTTCGCAATGGAAATAGTAAACCGCGCGGCGATTTTCCTGGTGATAGCGTTTTGTCGGGCGGTTCAAATCGGAATTTTAATATTTTATCTGCGAATGATAAGCAAAAGTTTCCGGCGCGATTGCGAATTGAAATTTCAAGACAGCTTATTTTTAATCTTGCCCTGCGCGACGGTTTTGCTAATCGATTTGACGTTGCGGCTGATGGCGTTTTCGGCGGACAACAGCGCGTTTATGCTGATTTACGAGCGCGCGCCCGCAACGATTTTGCTGTTGCCGGTTGTCAGCCTGCTACTCTTGGGAATAATCATTTCGTCGGTTATGCTGTTCCAAAATTTAATTCAATACAAGGACGAAGAGCAGAAACGTTTGCTGTTGGAAAATCGGGTTGTCGAAGTTCACCGGCAAGTTCAAGAGCTGTCGGATATTTACGCGGATATTCGCGGGCTCAAACACGATTTGCGAAACCACATTGAAAATATCGCGGCTTACATTCGCGGCGATTCTGAACTCGAAAAATATTTGCGGCAAATGACGGCGACGGTTGAACGGCTCAATTTTTCCGACAAAACCGGCAACGCCATTACCGATATAATTTTGCACCAAATCCGTCAGCGCGCTCAAAAATTGAAAATCAATTTTCGCGCAGATTTTCATTGCGTCGAACGCTTTGACATTTACGATATCAGCGTGATTTTGAACAACGCTTTGACAAATGCGCTGGAAAATTCCACCGGCGAAATTCAGATTCGCTCGTACGAACGCGGCGGTTTATATTTTATCGAAATTGAAAATACTTTTGACGGCGCGGTGAATTGGAACGGCGATATTCCGGCGACGACCAAGCCCGATAAAAAATTGCACGGCATCGGCTTGACGAATATTCGGCGTTGTGCGCAGAAATATTTGGGCGATATCGACATTGACATTTCAAAAAATATTTTCCGGCTGACGGTTATGCTTTATCGGAAAAGCGCCGCGTGAATTTTTCTCAGCGAAACGGAGCGCGGCGAATTTTTTTCCAGTGCGCGCGAAATTTCCAGTCGCACTAAATTTATTTCCGCGCCGGTTACCGGTTGCCCGATTAAATTTCCGTCCGCGTCGATTAAAATTGTGGTTGGCACTGCGCGAATTTTTGACAATATCGGTAAAAAATCTTCGTTCGCTAAAATCTGCTGGATTGACGGCGAATTTTTTTGTGCGATAATTTCAGCGGCGGAAAAATTTTTATCCCCGACCAAACCGATAATTTGAACATTGGGCGGCAAAGTCAGCGCGTCAAGTTTTTTCAGAAAATCGGCGCATTGAATATTTTTCGTGTCCCAAATGCACAGCGCGGTTATTTTCCCAACAAAAATTCTCTCGGTTAAAATTTCGCCCGCAAAGTTTTTCGCGCAGAACGCGGGAAATTTTTTATCAGCCTGCTCAAGCGTCAATTCATTCACCAAAAAACTGTCGACGATTAACAGCGAAATTATCACGGCGAGCGGGAAAAATATTTTGATTGACAACGAAAATCACTTCCTCAACAGGATTATAATTTATCGCGTCGAATTTTAAAAATTATTTAGCGGGAAAATTGCAGAAAGACAGGGTGTTAACCAGATGAATGAAGTTTTCATGCGGAGCGAAGAATCCGATTCAAAATTGCCGATTTTGGAAAATATTACCGGCAAAATGCCGGGCGGATTTTTCATTTACCGCGCCGACGACAAGGAAGAATTGTTGTACGCAAATGACGTGTTGCTGGATATTTTTGGTTGTGAAACGCTCGAAGAATTTAAGGAGCTGACGGGCTACACTTTTCATGGGATTGTACACCCCGACGATTTGGCGAAAGTCCAAGCGTCAATCGCCGAGCAAATTGCCACGCACGATAAAAATATTGATTATGTTGAATATCGGATTCGGCGCAAGGACGGCAGCATTCGCTGGGTCGATGATTTTGGGCGCTTTGCCAAAACAAAAAATTTCGGCAATGTCTATTACGTTTTTATTCGCGATATTACGGAAATGCATTTGGAGCGGGAAGAAAATTTGCGGCGTGAAAAAGTTATTGCCGGTTTGAGCATTGGCTTTTCGTCGATTTATCTTTTGAATTTGGATACCGGCTCAATGCGTCCATACCGTTTGAAAAACGAAAATTTCCGCACAATCACGGCTGAGTTGGGTTTGACTGACACCGAAAAAATCAGCTGGCGAGATATTATTCCGGCTTATGCTGAGCGGTATGTTTTGCCCGAAGACAAGGAACTTTATTTGAAAGAAACCGGCGTTGACAGGGTGCGCGAGCGGCTGAAAGTTGAGCCGAGTTATACGATAACTTTTCGGTGTCGCGGTGAAGACGATAAAATTTTGTATACCGAAATGTTCATTGCGCGCGTCGAGGAAGAAAATTTTACGCGCCACGTGGTTATGGGCTACCGCGATGTCACCGAGCATTTCACGCAGGTTCGCCGCGAATTAGCCGCCAAGATGAATATGGAAATGGAACTTGAACGCGAAAAGCGCGCCAACGAAATTAAGGCGTCGTTCCTGTTTAATATTTCCCATGACATTCGCACGCCGATGAATGCGATTATGGGCTTTACCGAACTTGCAAAACACCACATTCAAGAGCCCGACCGCTTGAATCTTTATCTGAGAAAAGTTGACGAGGCGAATCACCATTTGATAGCGCTGATTGACGATTTGCTGGAAATGAGCCGCATTGACTACGGGCGCATTGAAATTAAATCTGAGCCGTGCAATTTGAATGAGCAGATTGATATTGTGCTGAATATGTTTCGTCCGATGGCGTATGAGAAACAGCTCAAGCTTGAGGAAGATTTAGATTTGCCGGACGGCGAAGTTTATGTTGACGCGCTGCGGTTTCGGCGGATAATGGGCAATTTGGTTAGCAACGCGGTAAAATTCACGCCGCCGCAAGGTACGATTAAAATTACTGCGCGACGCAAGCAGACTTCGGATTCCGGCTATGCGCGCTATCAATTTTCGATAACGGATACGGGCGTTGGTATGACCGAAGAATTTATGAAGAAAATGTATGACGCGTTCGAACGGGAGCATACTTCGACGCGCACGGGTTATATCGGCACGGGGCTGGGACTTTCAATCACGAAAAAACTTTTAAATGTAATGGGCGGCTCCATTTCCGTTAAAAGCCAAAAAGACGTCGGTTCGACTTTCACGGTGGATTTGCCGCTGAAATTGGTTGACCACGTTCAAAAATCCGGCACGGCGATTGAGCCGGAAATTCCAAAACACTCGGGCGAGAGTAGGATTTTGCTTGTTGAAGATATTGAAGTCAATCGAATGTTGGCGGAGGCGATTTTGACTGAAGCGGGTTTTTTGGTTGAATCAGTGCCGGACGGTTCAGACGCCGTTGAAATTATCAAGAGCCGCCCGATGTGGTATTACGATTTGGTTTTAATGGATATTCAAATGCCGGTTATGAATGGCTATGAGGCAACGCGCTCAATTCGTGCGTTGGGGCGCGAAGATACCAACACTTTGCCGATAATTGCCTTGTCTGCAAACGCCCGCGACGAAGATAAACGCATGAGCATGGAGAGCGGGAATTCGCACGTGGCGAAACCTTTTGACATTGCGCATTTAATTTCGACAATCGAAGAATATATTTCTGAAAATCGCCGCTAGCCCAAATTGACATTCGCGCAGAAATAGGCTATTATCACGGTAAATAAAAATTTGGAGGTTGATACAATGCCAATGATGGATTTGACGAAATACGGAATCACCGGCACAACCGAAGTCCTTTACAACCCGACTTATGAAGTGCTTTTCAACGAAGAAACGAAACCCGGGCTTACCGGCTTTGACGTCGGGCAGGAAACCGAACTCGGCGCTATTAACGTTATGACCGGCGAATTTACCGGACGTTCCCCTAAGGACAAATTTATCGTTTACGACGAAACTACCAAAGAAGGCGCGCCTGGCGAAATTTGGTGGACTTCCGACGAGTACAAAAACGACAACAAAAAATGCTCCGTTGAAAGCTGGAAGGCTTTAAAAGAACTTGCTATCAAGGAACTTTCAAATAAAAAATTGTACGTTGTTGACGGATTCTGCGGCACGCACAAAGATACTCGCATGAAGATTCGCTTTATCATGGAAGTTGCCTGGCAGGCGCATTTCGTCACCAATATGTTCATTCGCCCGAAAACGCAGGCTGAATTTGATCAAGAACCGGATTTTGTCGTTTTCAATGCGTCAAAGGCTAAAGTAGAAAACTTTAAGGAACTCGGCTTAAATTCCACGACGGCGGTTGTCTTCAACGTCACAAGCAAAGAGCAGGTTATTATCAACACCTGGTACGGCGGCGAAATGAAAAAGGGCATGTTCAGTATGATGAACTATTTCCTGCCGCTCAAAGGTATTGCCGCTATGCACTGCTCCGCCAACACCGATATGGACGGCAAAAATACCGCTATTTTCTTTGGACTTTCCGGAACGGGCAAAACCACGCTGTCGACTGACCCGAAACGTTTACTTATCGGCGACGACGAACACGGCTGGGACGATACCGGCGTTTTCAATTTCGAAGGCGGCTGCTACGCGAAAGTCATTAACCTTGACAAAGAATCCGAGCCCGATATTTACAACGCAATCAGCCGCGACGCTTTGCTCGAAAACGTTACCGTTGACAAAGACGGCAAGATTGATTTTGCAGACAAGAGCGTAACCGAAAATACGCGCGTCAGCTATCCGATTTACCACATTAAAAATATCGTTCGCCCCGACAGCCACGGTCCGGCGGCTCAATCGGTTATTTTCCTTAGCGCGGACGCTTTTGGCGTGTTGCCGCCCGTTTCAATTTTGACTCCGGAACAAACTAAATATTATTTCCTTAGCGGCTTTACTGCGAAATTGGCTGGTACAGAGCGCGGAATTACCGAGCCTACACCGACTTTCAGCGCGTGCTTCGGTCAAGCGTTCCTGGAACTTCATCCGACCAAATACGCTGAAGAACTTGTAAAGCGCATGGAAGCCAGCGGCGCGAAGGCGTATCTTGTCAATACCGGCTGGAATGGCAGCGGCAAGCGCATTTCGATTAAAGACACTCGCGGCATTATTGACGCAATTTTGGGCGGCGCGATTAAATCTGCTCCGACTAAGAAACTGCCGATTTTCAACCTTGAAATTCCGACTGAACTTGAAGGCGTTGCCACGAATATTCTTGACCCGCGCGACACTTATGCAGATCCTGCCGAGTGGGACAAAAAGGCTAACGACCTTGCGGCTCGTTTCATTAAGAATTTCCACAAGTACGAATATAACGCGGCAGGCAAGGCTCTTGTTCCCGCCGGTCCGCAACTTTAAAAATTACTAATCCCTAGCCACTGACCCCTAATCCCTAAAAAAAACCCCGCTCCGGTTTCAGAGTGGGGTTTTTTGCTGTAAAAGTTTATTCGATTAATAATTGTATCGCGAGATTTCCTCAACTGTGACGCTGTCAGCTTTGATTTTCATTACGGGATAGAGATCCTCGCCAGGCTCATAGCGCACAAATTCAAAAGTATAAATTTTCAACGTTTCATTTTCATCAATTTTAGTTTTTAAAATTTCTGGTGTATAGTCGCTAAAAAGTTTACCAGGGTCATAATTTTCATATTCATAATGGGAGACATTATCGAACGTCACGGCGATTGTGCCATTGGTCGGCTCGTCCTTATTGTACCAAAGTTGCATCCAAAAACAAAAATCAATCTCCAATCTGAGAGTTTTATTGGCGGCATCATATTCAATTTTGTCAATACTACTGTCATGCAGATAATATTTATGTTCAAATTCAGCGATTGTCATTTAATCATCTCCATCATGCTTAGGTATAATATGCGAAGGTCCAGAGCCATATTTCACAGGGTTTCCGTCTTTGTCAAAATATGTATCGACTTTACCGCGGGTATATGGATTATAAACGTGCCAATGATCTTTTCCTTCAAAACCCGGGGCACCTTCTTTAGCAGGATCAAAACGAACTCTAAGTTTGGTTAGAATATGATAAAATTCTCGGTGGTCAATGAATTTTTTTAAGTTTTCGATAATAAACTCTTGTCACTCTTGTAAAAATGCTTGAGTAGGAGTGGGCGGCAAACTTTTTATCAAATCGATGATATCCTCCATTGTACCAAAAAATTGATATTTCTTCTTTTTGCTCATAACTCTAGCTTTGTCACCATCCTTGTCGTTATTGTGTGAGTATCAGGCGGGTCGTAAAAAGTAACTGGAATGCCACGTTCGATGTATTTGTCGAAAAAACTTCTGCCTTTCTTGCCGTAAACCAAAATGTGACTTGGATTGAGCCTTTCGACCATAACATAGAGCCCGTCAGTAAAACGTTGTTCGTCATATTTGTCTTTAATACATCCGATTGTGCTAATGGCGACGATATTTTGAATGCAACGGGCATATCTTGATAAGTAGAGAAATCCGGCGTGATAATTCTGGCAAAATGTTTTAATCTTTTGAGTGCGGTTTTAGCGTAATGCCAGACACTGTCAAATTTTCAATCGTCTTTCGGTTGCAATGCAAAGATATTGCTTGAATTATACCATATTTTTGATAAAATTTACGCGGAACAAGATTAAATGACGAGGTAATTTTTATGATAGAAATATTTGACGGCGCAATGGGTACGATGTTACAGCAGGGCGGCTTGAAGGCTGGCGCTTGTCCGGAATTGATGAATGTTGAAAATCCGGAAATTGTGCGGAAAATCCACCGCGCGTATATCGACGCCGGAGCGACGATTATTGAGACGAATACTTTTGGCGCGAGCAGTTTGAAACTTGAACATTACGGGCTTGCCGAGCGCTGCCGCGAATTGAATTTAGCCGCGGTGAAAATCGCCAAATCTGCGGGCGATGTCAAAGTTGCGGGCTCGATTGGACCGACGGGCAAATTTATTGCGCCGCTGGGCGATTTGGATTTTGAAGTTGCCTATCAGATTTTTTATGAGCAGGCGAAATTTTTAGCTGAGGGCGGCGCGGATTATCTGATTATCGAAACCTGCATTGACATTCAAGAAATGCGCGCGGCGTTGTTGGCGGCTCATGACGCTTGCAATTTGCCGGTGATTTGTCAACTTTCGTACAGCGAAGACGGGCGCACGGTTACCGGTACAGATCCGCAAAGTGCCGCCGTAATTTTGGAGGCAATGGGCGCGTCGATTATCGGCGTGAATTGTTCGCTCGGACCGGAGCAACTTGTTCCTGTTGTTAAAATTTTGGCGGAAAATTGCCGCGTGCCGGTGAGCGTTCAGCCGAATGCCGGTATGCCGTACCTTGAAAATGGCGTTACGAAATTTCCAATGGACGCGCAGACTTTTGGCAGTTGGGGCGTTAAATTGGTTGAGGCGGGCGCAAGTTATTTAGGCGGCTGTTGCGGTACGACGCCCGAGCATATCCGCGCTCTTGCCGCGAATGTTAAAAATTTAAATCCAATTTCGCGCAGTGCTGACAATCGGCTGAAACTTTCGAGCCGTAGCAAAACCGTTGTCATTGATAAAAATTTGCCCACGGTTTTAATCGGCGAAAGAATCAACCCGACCGGCAGAAAAAAATTGGCGGCGGAAATTCGCGAAGGCTCACTTTTGGGCGTGAAAAAAGACGCGGTCAATCAAGTTAAATCCGGCGCTCAAGTTTTGGACGTGAATATGGGCGTCGGCGGAATTGACCAGGCAAAAATGATGGCGCAGGCTGTCAAGGAAATTTCGCAGATAACCGACGCGCCGCTGTCGATTGACACTTCGGACGAAAAATCTTTAGAGGCGGGCTTGCGGATTTACCCCGGGCGCGTGCTAATTAATTCGGTGAGCTTTGAAGTTGAGCGCATTAAAAAATTCCTGCCGCTGGCGAAAAAATATGGCGCGGCGATTTTGATTTTGCCGCTGACGGATTCGGGCGTGCCGAAAACTGCGGCTGAGCGCGTTGAAGTTGCGGCGAAAATTATTGACGCGGCTAAAAAAGTTGGACTGCGCGACGGTGATTTTTTGCTTGACGGGTTGGTTATGACGATATCGGCGGACGCTCAAGCCTGCAACGAAGTTTTGAAGACGCTGAAACTTTACCGTGAAAAATTCGGCTATCCTTCGACGATGGGGCTTAGCAATATTTCATTTGGTTTGCCGAATCGCCCGCTGATTAACAGCACTTTTTTTGCGATGTGCCTTGCCGCCGGACTTGACGCGCCGATTATGAATCCGTACGACGAATTTATGCAGAATGCGCTCAAAGCCAGCGCCGCGCTCCTCGGCAAAGACGCCAACGGTTTGAAATTCAGCAAATTGGTCGTGAATAATCCTGTTGCCGCTGAGAAAAAAATTAATTTGCCGATTCTTGACGCGATTAAGCAGGCGGTTATCGAAGGCGATAAGGACGAAATTTCGGCGCTGATTGTCAAGGCGATTGACGAAAATTTTTCCGCGAATGAAATTACCGAAAAATCCTTAACCGCGGCAATGAATGACATTGGCGAAGATTTTGGGGCTGGGAAAATTTTTCTGCCGCAAGTTTTGTTGTCCGCCGAAACTATGAGGGTTGCCTTTAACAAGCTGAAAGAAATTTTGCCCGCGCAGGAAACCGCGAATAATGGTACGTTCGTTATCGCCACGGTGAAGGGCGACGTCCACGATTTGGGGAAAAATATCACGGGCGCGCTTTTGGCGAACAGCGGTTTCAAGCTGATAGATTTGGGCAAAGATGTTGATTCGGCTGAAATTGTGAAGGCAGCGATTGAAAATAACGCTGACATTGTCGGGCTTTGCGCGCTTATGACGACGACGATGATTCAGATTGACAAAGTTATCGCGGATTTGCACGCGGCGGGCTGTGGCGCAAAAGTTATGGTTGGAGGCGCGGCTTTGACGCAGGAATACGCGGACGCGGCGGGCGCGGACGCTTACGCGAAAGACGGCGTTGCGGCTGTTAAATTGGCTAAGGAATTGGTTGCAAATGGAAAAAATTAAAATCGGGACGCGCTCAAGCAGATTGGCGCTGTGGCAAACAGAATTTATCGCGCAGGAATTGAGCAAAAATTTTCCTGTCGAAATAATCAAGATACAAACGACGGGCGACAAAATTTTGGACGCGCCATTGGCGAAAATCGGCGGCAAGGGCTTATTCACCAAAGAAATTGAAATTGCACTGCGCGAAAACAAAATCGATTTGGCAGTACACAGCTTGAAAGACGTTCCGAGCGAATTGCCGGCGGGCTTTGAAATTGCGGCTGTTACGAAACGCGAAAATCCATTCGACGCATTTATCAGCAATAAATTTTCTACGCTTGAAAGTTTGCCGCGCGGCGCGGTTGTTGGAACTTCGAGTTTGAGGCGGACGGCGCAGATTTTGAATTTGCGTCCGGATTTGCAGATAAAAAATCTTCGCGGCAATGTCGACACGCGGCTGAAAAAGTTGGACAGCGGCGAATTTGACGCGGTGATTTTGGCGGCGGCGGGTTTAAAGCGGCTCGGTTATGGCAGGCGGATTAAGCAGATTTTGACTGAAATAATTCCGGCGGCAGGGCAAGGCGCATTGGCTATCGAGATTCGCGCAGGAGATTTGAAAATTCGTGACGCGGTGAAAAATTTGAATGACGCTGAAACTTGCGCGGCGACGAAAATTGAGCGGGATTTTTTGAAAGAAATTGGCGGCGGCTGTCAGATACCGGTTGGGATTTTCGCTGAGAAAAATTCTGCGCGAGCGGTGATAGCTTCTTTGAACGGCAAAAAAATTCTGCGCGAAGAAATTTCAGCTGAGAATCTTGACGGGAAAATTTTTGCGCAGAAAATGTTAGCTAACGGTGGGCGTGAAATTCTGTATATTTGACTTTAGCGCGGCAGTCTGATAAAATTTTATAATTTTAATATTTGGGAGGGCGAAAAATTGGGCAAAGCGTTAATTATTGGCTGCGGCGGCGTTGGGAGCGTTGCCATTCACAAATGCGTTCAGAATGACAAAATTTTTAACGAAATTTGCATTGCCAGCCGCACAATCGGAAAATGCAACGAGCTGAAATCCAAACTCGACGGCAAAAGTTCAACGCGAATTTCCACGGCGCAAATCGACGCAAATAACGTTGAGGCGCTGGTGAATCTGATTGAGATTTTTAATCCGGACGTTGTGATAAATCTTGCATTGCCGTACCACGATTTGAAAATCATGGAGGCTTGCCTGCGCACAAAGACGAATTACCTTGACACGGCGAATTACGAGCCGGAAGACACGGCTTATTTCGAATATAAGCATCAATGGGCGCTGGACGAAGATTTTAAACGCGCGGGGATAACGGCGCTTTTGGGCTGCGGCTTTGACCCGGGCGTTACGGGAATTTTCACGGCTTACGCGCTCAAACACCATTTCGACAAAATCAACACGATTGATATTCTTGACTGTAACGGCGGCGACCACGGCTATCCGTTTGCCACGAATTTTAATCCGGAAATAAACATTCGCGAAGTGACGGCGGACGGCGAATATTACGAAAACGGCGATTGGGTGACGACAAAGCCGCTGGAAATTAAGCGCGTTTACAATTTTGACGAAGTCGGCGTTAAGGATATGTACCTGCTTTATCACGAGGAAATTGAATCGCTCGCGAAAAATATTCCTGGCGTTCAGCGGATTAGATTTTTTATGACGTTCGGGCAAAGTTACCTTAATCATTTGAAATGCCTTGAAAACGTTGGAATGACTTCGATTGAGCCGATTGATTATCACGGGCAAAAAATAGTTCCGCTGCAATTTTTGAAGGCTGTACTTCCCGACCCTGCGTCGCTCGGACCGCGCACTGTTGGCAAGACGAATATTGGCTGCGTGATTAGCGGCGTCAAGGATAATCAGCCGAAAAATTATTATGTTTACAATGTCTGCGACCACCAGCAATGTTACCGTGAAGTTGGTTCGCAGGCAATTTCTTATACAACGGGCGTACCGGCGATGATTGGCGCGGCTATGCTGATTAGCGGGCAATGGAATTTGAAGGGCGTTCGCAACGTTGAAGAATTTGACCCCGACCCGTTTATGGCGGCGCTCAATGAATTTGGTTTGCCGTGGAAAGAAAATTTCAATCCGGAGCTTGTGGATTAATGGAAACTCCGGCTTACGTTATCGACGAAAAACTTTTGACGCGGAATCTGGAAATTTTATCGGCTGTGCAGAAATCCACCGGCGCTAAAATTTTACTCGCGCAGAAGTGCTTTTCGGCGTTTTATTTTTATCCGCTGATACGAAAATATTTGGCGGGGACGGCGGCGTCGGGTTTGTACGAGGCGAAATTGAGCGCAGAATATTTTTGCGGCGAAAACCACGTTTATTCACCGGCTTACACTGCGGCGGAAATTCCGGAGCTGGCGGAAATTTGCGACCACGTGATTTTTAATTCATTCCGGCAGGTTGAAAAATTCGCGCAGTACGTGAAATCAGCGGGGCTAAGGATTAATCCGGAGCATTCGACGCAGAAAATTTCAATGTACGATCCTTGCGGGGAAAATTCGCGGCTGGGCGTTCGGCTGGACGAATTTAAATCTGCGCGACCGGATTTGGTGAAAAAATTGAGCGGCTTGCATTTTCATACGCTTTGCGAACAAAATTCTGACGCGCTCGAAGAAACCGTTGCCGTTGTTGAAAAAAATTTCGGCGCGTATTTGGCAAATATGAAGTGGCTGAATTTGGGCGGCGGGCATCATATCACTAAGAAAAATTATGACATTGAGCGGCTTGAAAAAATAATTCGGCGGTTGCAGAAAAATTTTGGCGTGGAAATTTACCTTGAACCTGGCGAAGCTGTTGCGTTGGACGCGGGCTTTTTGGTTTCAAAGGTTTTGGAAATTCAGCCTGCGCGAAATGGCGTCAGCAATGCAATAATCGACGCGAGCGCGGCTTGTCATATGCCCGACGTTTTGGAAATGCCGTATCGTCCGGAAATTATCGGAGCGGCGGCTGTTGGCGTGAAAAAATTTAATTACAGATTTGGCGGCGCAACTTGCCTTGCGGGCGACGTTATCGGCGAATACAGCTTTGACGATCCGCTGCGCGAAGGCGACGAAATTATTTTCCGCGATATGGCGATTTATACGATGGTTAAAAATAACACGTTTAACGGCGTGAAGTTGCCGGCGATTTACGCGCGTGATTTAAGCGGCAATTTGACGCTGATAAAAAATTTTGACTACGAAGATTTTAAATCCAGGGTATAGTGAAGAGGGAAAAGGGGCTAGTTTTTAATCACTATTCCCTAAACCCTTTACACTTGTCCCTAAAAAGCGACTGAAAGGAGCTTTTTCCATGGCGTTTTACTATAAAGAACCGTCACACACTTTCGGCGAATATTTATTAGTTCCAGGCTACTCTTCGACAGAGTGCATACCGGCGAATGTGAAATTGTCGACGCCGCTGGTAAAATTCCGGCGCGGCGAAGAACCCAAATTGACGCTGAATATCCCAATGACTTCGGCGATTATGCAGTCCGTTTCCAACGACACAATGGCTATCGCTCTTGCCAAAGAGGGCGGCATTTCGTTTATCTACGGCTCGCAGTCGATTAAAGACCAGGCGGCGATGGTTAAGCGCGTCAAAAATTACAAATCCGGCTTCGTGTCGAGCGATTCAAACGTCAAGCCGACAACCACGCTCAAAGAAATTCTTGAACTGCTTGCTGAAACCGGACACTCGACAATGGCTGTTACCGAAGACGGCAAACCTACCGGCAAACTTTTGGGAATTATCACCAGCCGCGATTATCGAATTACGCGAATGACCGGCGACGAACTCGCGCAGGACTTTATGACGCCCTTTGAAAAATTGATTTACGCCGACGCCGATACAACGACGCTGTCAATGGCGAATGATTTGCTCTGGGAAAATAAATTGAATATGCTGCCGCTGATTGACAAGAAACAGCGCCTGCGTTATATGGTTTTCCGCAAAGATTATACCGACAACAAGGTTAATCCGCTTGAACTGATTGACAAGCGCAAAAGGTACATTGTCGGCGCGGGCATTAATACGCGTGATTATGCTGAAAGAGTTCCGGCGCTGCTGAATGCGGGCGCTGATGTTTTGTGCATAGATTCTTCCGAAGGTTTCAGCGAATGGCAGAAAATTACCCTGCAGTATATTCACGAAAATTTTGGTGAAGATGTGAAAGTCGGCGCGGGCAACGTGGTTGACGCTGAAGGATTTAATTTTTTGGCGGACGCGGGCGCAGATTTTATAAAAGTTGGAATAGGCGGCGGCTCGATTTGTATCACGCGCGAAACTAAAGGCATTGGGCGCGGGCAAGCTACGGCGGTTATCGACGTTTGCAGGGCGCGCGACGAATATTTTGAACGCACAGGAATTTATATACCGGTTTGTTCGGACGGCGGCATTGTCCACGATTATCATATGACGCTGGCTTTGGCAATGGGCGCGGATTTTCTTATGCTCGGCAGATATTTTTCACGTTTCGACGAATCGCCCACTGACAAAATCAGAATTAACGGCACGTACTACAAAGAATATTGGGGCGAAGGCTCGAACCGCGCGCGTAATTGGCAGCGTTACGATTTGGGCGGCGACAAGAAACTTTCTTTTGAAGAGGGCGTTGATTCTTACGTTCCCTACGCGGGCTCGCTCAAAGATAATGTTGCTTCGACTTTGGCTAAAATTCGTTCGACAATGTGTAACTGCGGCGCGTTGAATTTGGCGGAACTGCGCGATAAGGCTAAAATTACTTTGGTATCGGCAACGTCGATTGTTGAGGGCGGCAGCCACGATGTAATTCTGCGCGACAAATTTAATACTTGACGAGGTGACGTCTATGAGAAAATTTATAGTAACGATTTTGTTTTGCGCGCTGTTTGCGTTTTCGGGAATAGCGGCGGCGTCAGATTATGCGGAAGAAGCCGAAGCCGTGAAACTTTTGAATGAACTTCGCGCAGAGGTCGGATTGCACGCGCTGAAATGGAATCCAAATTCCAAATTGCAGGCGGCGGCTAAAATTCGCGCTCAAGAATTAGAGGAAAATTTTTCACACACGCGCCCCGACGGCACGAGCTGTTTCAGTGTGCTTGAGGATTTTGACATTGGCTACAGAGTTTGCGCTGAAAATATTGCTTACGGCACGTGGCTTGACGCCGAGGGCGTGATTGAACTTTGGCGCAATTCGCCTGGTCATTACGCGAATATGACGAACGGCGATGTTGCTGAAGTTGGTTTAGCGGCGTGGCACGACGACAGCGGCAATGTTTATTGGGTGCAACTTTTTATAGGTTAACAAATGACAGAAATTGAATTTGCGAAAAAAATAAATTCGTTGGGCGGCACGGCTTATTTGGTTGGCGGCGCGGTGCGTGATAAAATTCGTGGCGTCGAATCTCACGACAGCGATTATTGCTTGACGGGAATTGTCGAAAATTTTTTTGTTGAAAATTTTCCGGACGCGGCTAAAGTCGGCAAAAGTTTTCCGGTTTATCTGCTGGATATTGACGATAAAATGTGCGAAGTGGCGCTTGCCCGCACTGAAAGAAAATCCGGCACGGGCTATCACGGTTTCAAGGTGAATTTCGATCCGACGGTGACGATTGAGCAGGATTTGTACCGGCGCGATACAACTATGAACGCTATGGCATTTGACATTCTGCGCGAAAAGCTGATTGACCCTTTCGGCGGGCGCGAAGATACGCTTAACAAAAAAATTCGTGCGACGTCCGAACATTTCACCGATGATCCGGTGCGGGCGTTGCGGGCAGCGCGTCAATCCGCTCAATTTAATTTTGAAATTACCGAGGAAACTTTGACGGCAATGAATTTATGCGGCGTGGAACTCAAAGCTGAGCCTGGCGAAAGAATTTTTGCCGAATTGGAAAAAGCTTTGCGGACGGAAAAGCCTTCGATATTTTTTAGGAGTTTGGAACGGGCGAATTTACTGGAAATAACTTTTCCGGAAATAGCAGATTTGCGCGGGAAAATTCAGCCGGTAGCATTTCACCCCGAAGGCGACGCTTACGAACACACGCTGAAAATTGTGGACGAAGTTTCGAAAGTCAATTCAAATCCGGTGATAAGATTTGCGGCGCTGGCTCATGATTTTGGCAAAGGCAGGACGCCCGCTGAAATGTTGCCGCACCATTACGGGCACGACAAAATCGGGCTTGAAGTCCTGCGCGAAATGAGCATTAGAATTTGCCTGCCCAATGATTGGAAAAAAATTGCTGAGCTGGTTATAATTGAACATATGCGCGCGGCGGTTTTGAAGAGCGCCGGAAAAATTGTCGATCTGCTGATGAAAATTCACAAGTCGAAAATGTCTGTAGCCGATTTCAACGACGTAATCAACGCGGACAATCACGGTTTGCCGCCGTATCTTGCAAATGGGCAGAGGATTTTGGACGAACTTTTGAAAGTCACGGGCGAAATTGCGCCGCCCGAACTTAACGGCGCGGATATTGGCAAATGGATTCGCGCAGAACGCGCGCGGCGATTTGTGGCGCTGCGTAAAAATTTTTAAAAAACTGCGAGGAGGGTTCTTATGGTTAACAACGGTATCGTCATTTCTTACACGGGCAAGACGCCGAAAATTGCGGAGAATGTATTTCTTGCGCCGAATTGTTCAGTTGTGGGCGATGTCAAAATCGGCACGGGCTCAAGCATTTGGTTTGGCGCGGCTGTTCGCGGAGATTTTCAGCCGGTGATTATCGGCGCTTTTTCGAATATCCAGGACAACGCGACTATTCACGTTATGTACGACGTGCCGACCGAAATTGGCAATTACGTGACGATTGGACACAACGCGATTATTCATTGCCGGAAAATCGGCGACAATACTTTGGTTGGTATGGGCTCAATCATTTTGGGCTATTCGGAAATTGGCGAAAACTGCATTATTGGCGCCGGAACTCTCTTGACGCAATACAAAAAAATTCCCGATAACTGCCTGGTTTTCGGGAATCCTGCGAAGATTATGCGCGCGGTGCGTGACGATGAAATTGAAGCGCTGCGTGCGGCGTCAATGCAGTATCACGACTGCGCGAGAGAATATGTACAATATTTGTCGAAACGCGGAATGTTTGACGACGTCGATTAATTTTTTTTTGCGAAATAAGCTTGTTTATAAAAAGAAAAATTTTTTTATAGGATATAAACCAGTTTATAAATTTCTGTGTGGAATGTTTGACGACGTCGATTAATTTTTTTTGCAAAATAAGCTTGTTTATAAAAAGAAAAATTTTTTTATAGGATATAAACCAGTTTATAAATTTCTGTGCGGAATGTTTGACGAAGTCGATTAATTTTTTTGAGCGGCGAAAGTTCCGGCAGCATTACCCATTGCCCACGCCGCCTGTAAATTGAAACCGCCGGTGTTGCCGTCCACGTCGACCATTTCACCGACAATAAACAAGCCGGAAATAATTTTTGACTCCAGCGTTCGCGGATTAATTTCTTTGACGGAAACGCCGCCCGCCGTAACAATCGCCTCGTCAATTGGGCGCGTGGCGGTTACAGTCAACGGCAAACCGCGCAAAATTTCAATCAAGCGTCGGCGCTCTTCTTTGGTAAGGGCGTCGATTTTTTTATTTTCGTCAATAAAGGCAAGGTCAGTCACCACGGGGATTAATTTATTCGGCAAAAGTTCCACAAGCGCGTTTTTGATATTTTTGTGCTTGAACTTTTCGAAATCGCGCAGGAGGCGGGCGTCAAGCTGTTCGGGCGTCAAGGCGGGTTTCAAATTTATCAGCAATTCGACAAAAATTTTTTCGCGCAGAAATTTGGCAACTTGCCTGCTGAGCGTCAAAATTATTGGACCGGAAACGCCAAAATGCGTAAACAACATTTCGCCGAAAATTTCAGTGACGCGCTTATTGTCGGCAAGCAAAGTTACACGCACATTTTTTAACGATAAACCCTGCAAATCTTGAACAAAATCTTCTTCGACTTCGAGCGGAACGAGCGCGGGCAAAATTTCAGTGACGGTATGACCGAGCTTTTTGGCGAAAATGAAACCGTCGCCCGTCGAGCCGGTTGCCGGATAAGATTTGCCGCCGGTAGCCAAAATCACGGCGTCCGCGTCAAAAAAATTCCCGCCAACTTCGACGCCGCGGATTTTCTTATCGGCAATGATATTTTCGACAGGCGAATTTAATTTCACATCGACATTCAGCGCCGCCAATTTTTTATTCAGCACGTCGATAACTTCAGCGGCGTTATCACTTTCGGGGAAAATCCGGTTGCCGCGCTCAATTTTCGTACGCAAGCCGAGACTTTCAAAAAAATTCATGGTATCATTCGCGGTAAAATTATTCAGCGCGCTGTTCAAAAATTTTCCGTTGCCAGGGATATTTTTAATAATTTCGGCGGTATCGGCGGCGTTTGTCAAGTTGCAGCGCCCTTTGCCGGTAATGCTCAATTTCCGTCCGAGGCGATTATTTTTTTCAAACAAAGTAACTTCAGCGCCATTTTCCGCCGCGCGAATCGCCGCCATCATTCCGGCAGGTCCGCCGCCAATCACGATTATTTTCATTTCCAAAACTCCAAAATTTTTGTCAAGGTTAGCACAGCGGCGATAAAATTTCAATCGGCAATTCTTGTATTCGGCAAATTTGTATGCTAAAATTTTTTCAACAAAACCTTAGAAAGTGGTGAAGCGTGCCATGAGTGCAGTTATGCTGGAGAGGAAAATTTTGCGATACGCGCCGGTAGCTGAAACGTTCGTAGTAGAGACGCCCAAAAAGCACGTCGAAGTCGAAGAGCCGCCCGAAGAAGAAATTGACAGAGGACCTTCGCAGGAGGAATTGGAACGGCTCGAAAAGCTCAAAAACGACGAAGAAAATGTTCAGCGCATGTTGGAAGAGGCATTTCAAAAATCGCAGGAAGCCGACGAAAAATTGCAGGAAGCCGATTTCAAATCTAAGCAGATGATTCAAGACATTCAAACCGAGTGCGAACAGATTATCGCCGATACAAAAAAAATGGCGGCTGAGGACGCTGAAAAAGTCAAGGCCGCGGCGAAGGCTGAAGGACACGCTGAAGGGCACGAGGCGGGCTTCAAGGAAGGGCACGACGAGGGTTACGCCGAAGGTTTGAAAGACGGTCGCGCAGATGGCGAAAAAGCCGTTCGCGAAGAAATGTCCGATTTAATCAAACAGGCAAACGCCAAGGCGGAAAAAACTTTGCAGGACGCCAAGGAGCAAACCGCAGATTATTTTGTCAAAGCTGAAGATGACGTTGCAAAGGTGGTAATACTGGCGATTGAAAAAATTTTGCCGCAACATTTCATAGATTCGCCGCAAGTTATTTTGCCGGTAGTGCGTGAGGTTATTCAAATCGTCCGCGACCAAAAGGATATTAAAGTTCACGTCGAGCCGGAAAGTTACGATTTAGTTTTAATGGCGCGCAATGAACTTCAAACGATGTTGACTGACAGCACGGCGGATTTGGAAATTATTTCGGACGAAACGCTCAAGCCTGGCGATGTGGTTGTCGAAACTCCGAACGGCGGCGTTGACGCGAAACTTTCTACGCAGATTGAACTTATGAAGAGCGCCATTGAGGCTATTCTTAACGAGAAAGGTTAAAGTTATGATAAAAAACACAATCGATTTGCGGCGGCTGACAGGGGCGATTAACGAAGTCAACACGATAAAATTAATCGGCAAAGTAACGCAGGTAGTCGGGCTGGTAATTGAAACGCAAGGACCGAATGTAAGCGTGGGCGAACTTTGCTACATTTACCCGAAAAATCCCAAATTGCCGCCGATACCCGCTGAAGTCGTCGGATTCCGCGAAGGCTATGTAATGTTAATGCCGGTCGGCGATATGCAGGGCGTAGGTCCAGGCTGTGAAGTCGTATCTGCTCAAAAAACTTTGCAGGTTAAAGTCGGCGAAGAATTACTTGGACGCGTGTTGGACGGCTTAGGAAATCCGATTGACGGCAAAGCGCCGATTGAATCCAAACTTGAATATCCTTTGCAAGCGCCGCCTCCGCCGCCATTGGAGCGGCCGAGAATCAGCGAATCTTTGTACGTGGGCGTTCGCGCAGTTGACGGTTTGATAACTTTGGGCGACGGTCAGCGTATCGGAATTATGGCGGGTTCGGGCGTTGGTAAATCGACGCTGTTATCAATGATAGCCCGCAACACCGAGGCGGATATCAGCGTCATTGCGTTGGTTGGTGAACGCGGGCGTGAAGTTCGAGATTTTATTGAGCGCGATTTGGGCGAAGAAGGCTTGAAGCGTGCGGTGGTAGTTGTGGCGACTTCAGATCAGCCGGCGTTGGTAAGAATAAAAGGCGCTATGACGGCAACGGCGATAGCTGAATATTTCCGCGACCAGGGGCACAAAGTTATCTTGATGATGGATTCGGTTACAAGATTTGCAATGGCGCAGCGTGAAGTTGGTTTGACAATCGGCGAGCCGCCCGCCACGCGCGGATATACGCCTTCGGTTTTCGCGCTTTTACCAAAACTTTTGGAGCGCGCCGGTACGAGTGACAAAGGCTCAATTACCGGAATTTACACGGTGCTTGTTGACGGCGACGATATGAACGAGCCGATTGCTGACGCCGTGCGTTCGATTTTGGACGGGCATATTGTTTTGAGCAGGAATATCGCCGCGCAGAATCATTTTCCGGCGATTGACATTTTGGGCAGTGTCAGCCGCGTTATGAATGAAGTTGTTGAGCCGGAGCATTTGCAGGCGGCTCAGAATATGCGCGCGCTTATGGCGACTTACCGCGACGCCGAAGATTTGATTCACATTGGCGCTTATGTCAAAGGTTCAAGCAAGCGAATTGACGCCGCCATTGCCAAAATCGACGCTATCAACGCTTTTCTGTGCCAGGGAATTTTTGAAGTCGACACTTACGAAAACACTAAGCAGAAATTAATTGCGATTGCAGGTAAAATCTGATGAAAAAATTTAAATTCCAACTTGAAACGTTACTAAAAGTTACGCAAAAAAATTTCATATTTTGTATAAAATCTAACAAAAAATTTTTATATTTTAGGTAAAGTACAATGAAAAAATTTAAATTCCAACTTGAAACGTTACTAAAAGTTACGCGGCGAAAACGTGACGACGCGCAAATGGTTTTTGCTGAAGTTTCGCGCAGGCTTGAGGAGCAGCGGGCTCATTTGCAGGAATTACTCCGCGAATTGCAGGCGGGGCAAAAAGAATACGCTGATTTGACGGGCGCGGGCAAAACTGTAAACGTAAATGTCATTGTTACGTACAACAATTTTTTTAACTGGAAACGTGAGCAAATCGAAAAACAGCAGCAATTAATTTTGAAAACTATGCAGGAACGCCAGCAGAAGTTGAAGAAATTAATGGAGGTAATAACGTACCTGAAAAGTATCGAGCAGCTTAAGGAAAAACGCCTGCGCGAATACAACGAGGCAGTTTTGGCGGAAGAGCAGAAATTTTTGGACGAAATTGGGCTGCAGTTGCACGCGCGGCAAAATTAATTGAAAGGTGATGGCAAAATTGATAGAAAGTATCAGAGGTATCGAAGGTTTATCGGTATTGACGCGGGTTAAGGAAGTTCAACAGCGCATTGACGCCATTGAACAACAAGTTGGTATGAAAGATTTTCGCGTGACGCTTGAGGCGGAAATTGCGCGCCAAAACAGAATTTCACAGCCGCAGACTTTAACAAATCCCATGCCGCTTGAACAATTTTTAGCCAAAGTTCGCGCAGATGAAGAAATTGCCGCGCGGGCTAAGGCTGCCGCTCAGCCTCAAACAGTTGAAGTTTTCGATTTCGCAGCGCAACCGGCTAATTCCAATATTCCGGTTTATGACATTTACGACGAAGAATATTCCGGCGACGAAGAATATTTTGACGAGCCGATTGACGATTATTACGGCGAAGAAGATTTTGACTACGCGCCGACGACCGACGAAATGATTGAAAACGCCGCGCGCAAATATGGCGTTGACGCTGATTTGGTGCGGGCGATTGGCACTGCCGAATCCAATTTGAATCAAGACGCAATTTCGCACGTTGGGGCTATCGGCGTTATGCAGCTTATGCCGGAAACTGCCGCGAGTCTCGGCGTCAATCCGTACGACGAACAGCAGAATATTGAAGGCGGCGCTCACTATATCCGGCAAATGCTTGACAAATTCAACGGCAACCTTCACCAGGCGATAGCCGCTTACAACGCCGGACCTGGCGCAGTTCAAAAATACCGGCGTTGGCGGTGTAGTGTGTGTCCCCTTCATCCAGGGCTTTATGTGCTGCTGCGATAATTTTTGCCGGAGAAGTGAAATCCGGTTCGCCGATTCCCAGTGTAACCACGTCATCGGGAACAGCAAAATATTTACGAATTGCAGACGGTTTGAGATTTTGTACACGTACTGATGTTTTATCCCACATATAAAGCTCCTGAAACCGGCATAAAATGCCGTGATATAGCGTTTTGCTTCGTAGAAAATGGCTGATAATGCGTGTTTGCTCCATTTATTAGCGAATTGTAAAAGATTATAGCACCTTTTTTAGTCATTCAATTTTATTTTTTTAAAAAATTACGGTATACTCAATACTTGATATCGGGGTGTAGCGCAGTTGGTAGCGCACCGCGTTTGGGACGCGGGGG
>CAJOMO010000030.1 GCA_905235685.1 uncultured Selenomonadaceae bacterium | reverse complement strand
AGTAAAGTTGTGTCCCTAGAGGGGCTATACTGTAGAGGCGAACTGGACACGCCTGTAAGAATAAGGGTAGCTTGACTGCCAAACTTCTTAAACGGGAGCGCAAGCTCCCCAGAACCCCGCGACTTTAGTCGTGGGAGGTTCAGGGAAAATCAGATTGCAATTTTTCAGCATGAAGAATTTGGAAAAGTTCGTACCTTAATTATCGATGGCGCGCCGTGGTTTGTCGGCAAAGACGTTGCGGCGGCTCTCGGTTACACCAACCCGCGCAAGGCAATTGGTGACCACGTGGACGCCGAAGATAAGGGAGTAACGAATCGTTACACCCTTGGCGGAACTCAGGAAATGATTATCATCAACGAAAGTGGACTTTACGCATTAATTTTCGGTTCTAAGTTGCCGAAAGCTAAAGAATTTAAACATTGGGTTACTTCAGAAGTTTTGCCGTCAATTCGTAAAACAGGCGCTTACTCATTGGATAATACCACGCCGCCCGCGAATGCTCCGTTGAAATATCATGAAATTCTCGAGGATATTGTAAAATCTGCTGAAATTCTTGAAAAATCTTTTGGCGTCAAGCACGGAATAGCGCTCGCACATTGCACAAACACTGTTGAAAAAATGCATAATCTTGAATTGGGGGAGCTTAAAAAATTTTTGCCGCCGGCGGAGCACGAAGTTGGATATTTGACACCGACGCAAATTGGCAAAAAAATCGGCAAGAGCGCCCAATACGTTAACAAAAAATTGATTGAACTTGGTATGCAGATTAAAGACAGTGTTTGCGGCTACATTTTGACTGACAAAGGCAAAGATTACGCCGAGAGAATGCCGTTTGAGCGCAATGGACACAGCGGCTATCAGTTGAGATGGCTGGATAAAATTTTGTCTATGCTCGGATTAAAATTTAGCCCGTCAATTCAATAAAAATTTCTTCGAGCGATTTACCGGCGCATAAATTTTTCGTGGCGTCGAGGGCAATTAATTTTCCGGCGTCCAAAATCGCCACGCGGTCGCACAAATTTTCCGCCTCCTCAATGTAATGCGTCGTTAAAATTATTGTTATCCCCTGCAATTTTAAATTTTTTATCAGCGTCCAAATTTTTCGCCGAACTTGCGGGTCAAGCGCAACTGTCGGCTCGTCCAGAAATAATATTTTCGGTCGGTGAATGAGCGCGCGCACGATTAACAGCCGCCGTTTCATTCCCCCCGATAAATTTTTTATAAATGAAGTGCGCACCGATTCAAGCTCCACGAAATTTAGGAGTTGGTCGATGCGCATTTTCCGTTCCGATTTCGCCAAATGGTAAAGCCGCCCGTGCAATTCTAAATTTTCTTCGACAGTCAAATCTTGATCGAAGTTCAAATGTTGCGGTACAATTCCAATCAGCCGCTTAATTTCAAATTCGTCAGCGCTGTCAAAAATAATTTCGCCAGACGTGGGCTTGAGTTGAAGCGTCAGCATTTTAATCGTTGTGGTTTTGCCCGCGCCATTTTTCCCCAATAAACCAAAAACTTCGCCGCCGGAAATTTCAAAGTTCAGATTGTCGACGGCAACTTTTTCGCCAAATTTTTTAGTCAGCCCGATTAACTTAATCATCTCATTCACATTGAAAATAATTTTTTATAAATGGAATTTAAATCTCAAAGTTCAGATTGTCGACGGTAATTTTTTCGCCGAATTTTTTAGTCAGCCCGATTAACTTAATCATCTCATTAAGCGAGCAACACCAATAAAAAATCCTGCGCGACAGAAATAATCGGCTCAGTCCAACCGACAAGCATTGAGCCGACGCTCCAGCCGCGCATAACATTTTCGCAAGCAACCATCGGCACTTTGGCAACAGCCCTGCCGTCATATTTCAAAATCGCCTGCCCAATCACGTCGCCGGTATTGACGCGCGCCGATACAACTTTCGGCAAATCGTACGTCACGGTGAATTTAACTTCGTCTTCGTCGTCGAGGAGCGGGAAAGTCAAATCTTCGGACAAACCAACTGCAACCGTACCCTGCGCGCCGTCACGCACGAAAACTTTTTTCTCAATGCGATCTTTGTCGATTTCGTGAATTTTCGTCACGCGCGAAAAGCCATAATCCAACAATTTTTTGGCGTCGTCAAAGCGCGTTACGGTGTCAGTCGAATGCATAACAATTGCGATTAATTCAATTTCGCCGCGTTTGGCACTCGCCGCAACACAGCCGCCCGCCGCGCGCGTCCAACCGGTTTTAATTCCGTTCGCGCCCTTGTATTGTCCGAGCAAATGATTGGAATTTGTAACTTTGACAGTCAAATCTGAAGGATTCAGCCAATGAATAACTTCGCGCTGCGTCGAAACTATGTCACGGAAATTTTCATTGCGCATACAATAAGTTGCCAGTTTCGCCATATCGCGCGCCGTGCTATAATGATTGTTGTTCGGCAAACCGTGCGGATTTTCAAAATGCGTATTCGTACAGCCGAGGTAACCGGCTTTTTCGTTCATCAAATCGGCAAAGCGCGCCACGTCGCCGCTGATATTTTCGGCAACAGCCTCCGCCGCGCCATTATCCGAAACAAGCATCATTCCGCGCAAAAGTTCATCCGCCGTCAAAACATCGCCCGCGCGCAATTCCAAATCCGAATCTTCCACCGCCGCCGCATTTGCCGAAATCCTTATTTCTTCGTACGGGAAAAAATATTCCAGCGCCAATATGCACGTCATCATTTTTGTCATGCTTGCGGGCGGACGCGCAACATCCGCGTTTTTCTCAAAAATCACGCGCCCCGTCGACACTTCAATCAAAATTGCCGAATCAGCTTTTATCGTCGGCTCTTTCGCCGCCGCCATTGCCACCGACGCGCTCAAAATGAATAACGAAAAAATAAGTCCTGTAAAAATTTTTAACCTGGTCATCGCCCATCACTCCTTTAATATGAATTTTAACTGAATTTACGTTGAACGTCAACCTTGCAACCGCGCTTTGTCTGATTTATAATGTTGAAAATTATTTTGAGGGGGCAAATTTTTTTATGTCGATTGAGACTTTGCAATTTCAAGCCGAAACCAAGCGGCTTTTAGATTTGGTTATCAATTCAATTTACACGAACAAGGAAATTTTTCTGCGCGAATTAATTTCAAACGCCAGTGATGCGATTGACAAGCTGCATTTCGAAAGTTTGACTAACCGCGAAATTTTGAGCGGCGACGAAAATTTTGAGATTTATGTTATTCCGGACGCCGAAACCAAAACCGTTACGATTAGCGATAACGGAATTGGTATGACGCGCGGCGAAGTTATCAGCAACATTGGCACAATCGCGCAGAGCGGCACGAAGGCTTTTCTCGAAAAAATTCGCGAGAGCGACGGCAAAATTGACGAAGAGCTGATTGGGCAATTCGGCGTTGGTTTTTATTCGGCTTTTATCGTGGCTGAGAAAGTCGAACTCATAACCCGTCGCGCAGGCGAAAATTCCGCTGTCAAATGGGCGTCCGACGGCGCAGGCGAATACACGCTTGAAGATACCGAAAAAGATTCGCGCGGCACGACGATTATTTTGCATTTGAAACCCGAATTTTGCGGCGGCGAAGATTTTGACTTCACGAGCGTTTATACCGTCGAAAATCTTATCAAAAAATATTCCGATTTCATACGCTACCCGATTAAAATGAATTTCGAAGTCGAGGACGCCGATAAAAATAAAACTGTCGAAGTTCGAACAGTCAATTCGATGCAGCCGCTTTGGACGCGCAATAAAGCTGACATTAAGCCGGAAGAGTACGAAGAATTTTTCAAGCACCAATTTCACGAATGGGAAGCGCCGCTTGAAATTTTTCACACGAAGGCTGAAGGCACAACCGAATACACGGCGCTTTTGTGCATACCGAAACACGCCGCGCTGAATTTGTATTACTCGGATTATGAGGCGGGCTTGCAGTTGTATTCGCGTCACGTTTTCGTCATGAATAAGTGCAAAGATTTTCTGCCGGATTATTTGCGGTTTATCAAGGGGCTGGTGGATTCGCCGGATTTGCCGCTGAATATTTCGCGTGAACTTTTGCAGCAGAGCCGCGACGTTAAAAAAATCGGCAAGGCGCTCGAAAAAAATATTCTTAAACAGCTGGCTAAGATTTTGAAGTCGGAGCGCGAACGTTACGGCGAATTTTGGCGCGAATACGGCAAGTCTTTGAAAATCGGCGTGTATAACAATGCGTACGACGAAAAGGCTAAGGACGATTTGAAGGATTTGCTGATGTTCGACACATCCAAAGAAGATTTGTCGACGCTGGCTGAATACGTTTCGCGAATGCCCGAATCTCAAACAAAAATTTACTGCGCGACCGGCAAGGATAAGGCGCAAATTTCGCAAATGCCGCAAATGGAACTCCTGCGCGACCGCGGCATCGAAGTTTTGTATCTGCTTGACCCCGTCGATGAATTTTGCATAGAGTCGCTGAATAAATACGCCGATAAAGAATTTCAGTCGATAACGCGCGAAGATTTTTCATTGGACGACGCCGAATCGCAGAAAACTAAATCCGAAGTTGAGGAATTAGCCAAATCGCACGAAAATTTATTGAAAGACGTAGCGGAGGCTTTGAACGGCGCAGTTTCCGAAGTCCGCTTGACGCCGAATCTGAAAACGGGCGCGGTGTGTCTGTCAACCGGCGTGAATGGTCCTTCGCTGAATATGGAAAAAACTTTCGCGGCAATGAACAATCCATTTTTCAAGGCGCAGAGAATTTTGGAGCTGAATCCGAATCACGCGCTTTTTGGGAAATTGAGCGGCTTACACGTGCTCGGCAATGATACGCCGGAGTTTAAAAATTTTTGCGAATTGCTGTACACGCAGGCGCTTTTAATCGAAGGAATTATGCCCGATAATCCGGTTGAAATTGCAAACAAAATCGCCGACTTGATGGCGAAATAAATTTTTGGAGGCAAAATTATGAGCGATTGGGAAAAAAGCAAGCAAGATTTTATCGACAAACTTTTGCAGGCGGACCGCACCTTTAGCGAAATTTTCAAAGTCGACAGCGAAAGCTTAGTAATTCAAGGCGCGGAACGTGAAGAGCTCGCGCGTTTGCAGGCGGCTAACAAAAAAGTTTTGGCGAAACTTCAAAGCCGCGAATTTACCGTTGCTATCGTTGGTTTGGAAAAAGCCGGCAAGTCGACACTGGGTAATGCGCTGATTAAATCTATGGTTTTGCCGGAATACGCCGAGCGCTGCACTTACACCACGACTGAAATTCGCTCCGGCGATACCGATATTGCCGAAATTTATTTTTACACCCGCGAAGAATTTAACAAGAATTTTAAGCGGATGTTAAACGACGTGAAATTCCCCGACGCGGTTGACTTTTTCACAATGACTTATGAGGCGTTCGACAGATATTGGAAAGCGGTTGAGACTGACCCCGAACAGCGCGGAATTTTTATGGTTCACAACGGCACGACCGCCGAAGATATCAAGGCGATGCTTGAGGGCAAAAATAAAATCTTGCCGCTTTTGGGACACGCGCCGCTGAAATTTGGCGCTGAATATTGGACGGGCGGCGACGAATTTAATGACTTCAAAGTTTATATCACCGGTATGAGCGGCAAAAATCCGGACGGCAGCGTCATTCGCCAGCCGCACCCGTACGCCGTGAAAAATGTTATCATTCGTTCGACGCAGCTTGCCGAAATGAGCCATTTGGTTTTGTATGACGTGCCAGGTTTCGATTCGCCGACTGAACTTCACAAACGCCAAACTGAAGAAATGCTCAAGACTACCGACGCGATTATTTTGGTGACGAATGTTGGCGATCGCCCGAATTTAACGGGCACACAGCTTGATATGCTCCGCAAAGGGCAAGACGCCGACGGAATTAAATTGAGCGCTAAGGCGTTCGTTTTCGGAAATAAAATTGACAGGGCAAGCGACGCCACCACCGCGCAAAATAATTTAGCCGCGCTGACAAATGAATCTGTGAATAAATATCAAATCGCCATGAGCAATCACATAATCGGCGGCTCTGCGCGAGCGTACCTTGAACGCGAAGGTTTAATCGCCGGCGATGTTGCCAAAAAAGTTATCGACGAATGGCAGCTGCCGAATGGCGACGGCGTGGGCGTCCTTCATAAAAAAATGCAGGATTATTACGATAACGACCGCTTTGAAGTTTTGAAACGCCGCGCGGAAAGTACCTTGACAAAAACCAAAGAAGTGCTTGACAATCTTTTGGAGCGTTACAGTTCCGGCGAATTGAATTACACCGATGTTAGCGCCGAGATTCTGATGGAAATTCAAAGCAAGTTACCGCTGTTCATTCGCGAGGCAAACAAAATTACGCAGCAACACACCCGCCAAATTTTATCCGGCACAACTTTTACCAGCGCCCTGCAATCTGATATTGAAAAAATTTATCCACTCAGCGTCGCGCAGGACGATTTGATTCAAGACGTTGAATACAGCCTGGCGATT
The DNA here is from genome assembly GCA_905235685.1 of uncultured Selenomonadaceae bacterium. Taxonomy (GTDB): domain Bacteria; phylum Bacillota; class Negativicutes; order Selenomonadales; family Selenomonadaceae; genus Quinella. Next base: position 11,790 of record CAJOMO010000030.1, on the reverse strand, counting down.
GATCCCGACGGGATTTACCCCACAAACGCCGTCAACGCCAATGTTCGCGATAAACTCGGCAAGATTTTTGTTGAAAATATCGTTAAGAGCGCGTCACAGCTCACCATTCAGAAACAAGATACGCTTAGGCAGGCGCTGGTTGAATCTTTTCTGCAGATTATGGGAACTGAGCCGAACACGCCAAATAAAGCCGAACTTGAGGCGTCGGTGAATAAACTTTTTGACAAAATGCTGATTAAAGAAGGCTCGGACTGCAACTTTAACGCGCTTGTCGAACGCTTTGTAACCACGCTGATTCAAACTTTGATAACAATGCCGTTTGCCGAAGACGATCGCCTTGCGAAAGTTAAAGCCACTTTGCCGGAATTAATTTCGCTGTCGGTTTATTACAATATGCCGACGAGCCGCGGCGCGCAAAATATTTCGCAGCTTGACAATATCGGCAAAAATGGCGTCAATTTCTTTTCAAAAATTTTGGTACACGAGAGCGTCGACGTTTCCAATTCGCCGAAACCGAATAATTCAAAATCTGCCGCGGTTAATGAAAATTTCTTGCGCGGCGTTTTTGAAGATTTTGCCGAGGAAATGAAACTTGATACAAGTTCGTTGCCGGTTAATAAATGGGCGCGCCTCATTACTGACGCCGGTATAAATTTGGTTGATATGCAGTCCGACCCGAAAATCAAGGGCAAAGACAAATTCGGCAACCGCCTTGAAAATCTGTTTAATGTAAATTGGCACAATCTGCCCAATGAGCAACGCGTTCAGGCTATTGAAAATCTGATAAACAGCTACGCGAAAAAAATTACGCCGACAGCTGCCGCGGACGATACTTTGCTGAATCTTGACGAATTGCACGAATTTGCCAAAAAAGTTAAGCGTATGCAAAGCAAAGACGACATGATCGCAACTTTGGACGCGGACATTGAAATTCTGCGCGACATTACGGCAAAGGCGGTTATCAACGCGATTGGTTTGGAGCGTGCCTTTATTTCCGTGGTTACCAAAAATGTTGAATTGATACGTGAGCATTTGCAGGCGGCGGAGGGCGCTAAGGAATTTCGGGCGTGGATTCGCAACAACGCGGCTAAGATGATGCCTTCGCAATTCGCGCAGATAATTGAGCAGGGCGCGATTCGCGAAAACCGCAAAGCCATAGTCAACTCAATCAAAGTTATGCAAAGCAAATGGGAAGTTTAACATTCAAATAAAAAAAACGAACTCCGAGGCGCTCAAGGATGAGCGCCCCCTGCGGCGCGCTTGTCACGTGATGTGACAATCCGCGCCGCCCTTTTCTTTGCTAGGCGTTTCTTTTCGTGAAAAGAAATGCCGTTCATATTTTCGCGAAAGGAAATTTGATATGGATTGGAGAAACATAATTTCGCAATGTAATTGGGACGAACTTACCGGCAAATTAAAAATCGTCGACCAAACCATTGGCGAAATTTTTCAAATTGACGACTTGCAAGTCATACCGTCGGACAAATCTAAACTTTTGCGCGATTATGCGACCGCCAATAAAAAAATTTTGAACAAACTGGAAAGCCACGAATTTACCGTTGCAATAGTCGGATTGGAAAATTCCGGTAAATCGACGCTGGGCAACGCGCTGATTAACGCAAATGTTTTGCCCGAATTTCGAGAGCGTTGCACTTACACCACAACAGAAATTCGTTCCGGCGAAGAAGACGTTGCCGAAGTTTATTTTTACAGCCGCGCCGAGTTCATTGATATTTTCAAGGGAATGTTGCAAACGGTGGATTATCCCAATTACGCAGGCGTCAATTTCGAATCTATGTCCGCCAAAGATTTTGACGATTATTGGAACGGCGTCGGGCAAGATTTGAACAAGAAAAAATTTTTCGAAGAACACAACAAAAAAACCGCCGAGGACATTAAGGTAATTCTCGCCGGAAAAAATGACATCGTCAAATTGCTTGACAAAGAGCCCGAACGTTTTTCTGCCGCCAAATGGACAAGCGACACCTTCAAGCGATATATCACCGGCATTTTGGACGAAAACGCAACGCCAATTCAGCGCGTGGCTTCCCCTTACGCCGTCAAAAATGTTATAATCCGCTCAACTCAACTTGCCCAAATGAGCAACATCGTTATCTATGACGTGCCAGGTTTCAATTCGCCCACCGAAATACATCAGAATCAAACCGAGGAAATGCTGAACTTAGCCGACGCAATTATTTTCGTGAGCAATATTTTAAACCCAAATCTTGACGGACTGCAATTAACCGTTCTGAATAAAAATAAACAGGACGACGACAATATCGAACTGCGCGACAAAGTTTTTGTTTTCGGCAACCAAATTGACCGCACGAATAATCGCAACGTGGCGCTTGCCAATTTGGAAACTTTAAGGCACGAGGCAGTGGAAGATCACAAAATCGCCGTTGCCGAGCGCGTTATGGCAGGCTCTGCCCGCGCCTTTATCGAATCTCAAGGAACTATTCCGCCCGAAAAGCGCGTTGTCAATCAAGATTTTTACAATTGGAATTTGGCGGACGGCGACGGTATCGAAACTCTGCGCGAAAAACTTCAGCACTACTACAATACCAACCGCTTCGAAATAATTAAAAAGCGCGCCAAAAATAATCTAGGGAAAATCGAGGAACTCTTGCGGGATTTAGTTAATTTCTTCGAATTGGAAATAGCCAAAAATCCAAACATGCCGGAATTTACCGCAAAATTCGCCCTTGAAATCAGCAACAAACTCGACAAATTTATCGACGAGGCGCACGAAATTATTGACAACTGCCGCCTCGAAATTAATGCTACGCGCCCCTTCACCAGCCTCTTGAAAAACGATATCGCAATTATTTACCCGCTAACCAAAGACAGCGCCTTTCCGCAGAAACTTATTCAGCACGTCGAGCAAAGCTTGAGCGTCGACCTTGACGGCGTTTATCCTTTGACGGCGGTTGACAGCAACATTCGCAACGAGCTCAGCAAAATTTTTATAAAAAATATTGTCGTCAGTGCCTCAAAGTTGACTATGGAAAAGCAGAAAAATCTTCGCAGTCAATTAGTCGATTCTTTTTTGAAAAATATGGATATGGAAATTCCAAATCCGTCCGAAGAAAACTTAAAAAAATCCGTCAATGAATTGTTTGACTTTATGCTGACGCACGGCGAAATGGCGCAAGTCGATTTTAAGTGCAATTTCAATTCGCTGGTTGAAAGATTCACCGCGACAATCACGCAAACGCTGATTTTAGCGCCCTTCGCCAGCAACGAGCGCCTCAACAAAATTTGCGAATCCTTGAAAGAATTTATCATTCTGGCGGTTTATTACAACAAATTCAACAGCGCCAACTACCGAAACACGGCGCGCTTTGAAAATATCGGCGACAACGGCATGAACTTTTTCTTGAAAATTTTGGCGCACGAAGGTATCAGCCACGCGCCCGTCGTCAAAGCCAATAATCCAAACGACAAAATCATTGCCGCCAACAAAAATTTTTTCGACCAACTCATTACAAAAAATTCGTCCGATAGGAGAGAATATTTTCCAATTCAAAAATGGGCGGAGCGCCTTGCCAAATCCGGAATTAGTTTGTCCGAAAATTCGCCGCTTACCACAACGCTCAATACCATTTTCAAATATTACGCGCGCGGAAAATATAGTTATGCAACTTGTAATTCTCACGTTGAAAATGCGATTAATCAAGTTGCCAACGCCGAAGTCAGCGCAGACACGCCAATTGAGCCGGTGATTAAAAATTCCAAAGACTTCAGCGGCACTCTGATTGAGCAAATCGAAAAAATTAACAATGACACCTACGCCTCGCGCACGATGAGGAGTAAGGCGCAAATGATTAACATTTTGGACACGGACATTGAAGTCCTGCGCGACATAATGGCAAGCGCGGTTATCGATGCGATTGGATTGGAACGCGCCTTTATTTCTGTGGTTACCAAAAACGTTGAGCTGATACGTGAACATTTGCGAAGGGGCGAGGGGCAAAGCAAATTCAACGACTGGATTATCGCCAATGCGAGACTTTTGCTGCCGTCCAAATTTAACATTCAGCAACAAGAAACGTACGACGCGCGCGTCAAAATTATCAACAGCATTGAATCCAGATTGAACATTACCGACAAAGAAGTTATGTTCAGCGGAATTTAACATTGCCAAAAATAAGAGGCGCTCAAGGATGAGCGCCCCCGCGGCGCGCTTGCGTGGCTTGCGTAAGCAAGGCATGCTCTTTAGTATCACGTGATGTGACAATCCGCGCCGCCCTTTTCTTTGCCGGCGTTTCTTTTCTGGAAAAGAAATGCCGATTTTAGTGAGATTTAGTTTTAAAGCGCCCGCCGACGATATCGTGAACCGCATTAATCGTAACAAACGCGCGTTCGTCCATTGACAGCACAATATCTTTGACTTTGGTAACTTCCAACCGATTGACCACGCAATATAAAATTTCTTTCGGCAATTTGGTATAGCCGCCTTGCCCGTGCAAAATCGTAACGCCGCGCCCCAATTGTGCATTCAATTCGTCAGTAACTTCAATGGGTTTTTCCGAAACAATCATAACCGCATAAGTTTCGTCTAAGCCCTTCGTCACAACGTCAATCATTTTCGCAATGACAAAATACGCAACCAGCGAATACATCGCCTTATCCCAGCCGAACAAAAGTCCCGCGCCGCTCAAAATAAAAAGATTGATAAACATAACAACTTCACCGACCGAAAACGGCGAATGCTTGTCGACGATAATTGCAACAATTTCCGTGCCGTCCAATGAGCCGCCCGCGCGCATTATAATTCCAACGCCGATACCGTCAATTATTCCGCCAAAAATCGCCGCCAAAAACGGATCGTTCGTAACCTTCGGGAAAGTTGCCGCCACTTCCGAACACAAACTTAGCATGATAACCGCAACCACCGTAGCTATCGCGAAATTCTTGCCAATGTGCTTGTAGCCAATGTACAGGAACGGTATATTCAGCACAACCAGAAAAACGCCGAACGCCACGTTGTCGAACATATAATGCCCCATAATCGCCAAACCGACGACGCCGCCGTCAATGACTTGATTTGGTATCAAAAAAAGTTCCAGCCCGATTGACGCAATTATCGCGCCGATTAAAAGTTGCAGCCCCTGTAAAAAAATATTTTTCAAAGTTTTGCCGTGCTTAAATTTCGCGACAGGATTTGTTTCATTTTCCAAAACTATTCCCCCCAACAAAAACATTATAGCAAAAATATTGTGGCTGTGCATTAAAATTTCCATACCTTTTGAAACTTAATAAAATGGCTGAAACCGCGGCAACGCCAGACATAGATATTGATTTACTTTTTTTGTTATGATAAACTTGCTAAGGTTACAAATATAGTTGAGGGTTTTCGAAAGTTTGTAGCCAGCCGGAAAGGTGAAATTAATGGAAGTCATTTTAGCGGAGTACTTAGGATTTTGTTATGGAGTAAAGCGGGCGATAAGAATTGCGCGCGAAAATGCAGACGGCAAAAGTTGCACGCTCGGGCCGATAATTCACAATCCACAAATGGTCGAACGACTCAAGGACGAAGGCGTTGGTACGATTGAAAATTTATCGGAAATCGACGAAGGCACGGTAATAATCCGGTCGCACGGCGTAGGTTCGCAAATTTATAACAAAATCTGCGCGAAAGGGCTGAAAATCGTGGACGCCACTTGTCCGCACGTGAAAAAGGCGCAACTGTCGGCAAAAGAATTGGCTGAAGACGGCTATTCGGTAGTCATAATCGGCGAAAAAAATCACCCCGAAGTTAAAAGCATCTTTGAATGGGCGAACAGGCAAGCAGTCATAATCGAAAACGAAGCCGAGGCAGAGGCGTTTGCTCCATGCGCCAAATTGGGCATAGTATCACAAACAACGATAGCAGGCGAGCATTTCAAAAAAATAGTTCTGCGTTTATTGGAAAAGTCCAAAGACATTCGCATTTTGCGGACGATATGTACAGCAACCGAACAACGCCAGACTGCAGCAATGGAATTAGCCGAAAAAGTTGACGTGATGATCGTAGTGGGCGGGAAAAACAGCGCCAATACCACAAAACTCGCTAAGCTGTGTGAAACCAAATGCAAAACGTATCACATAGAGACAGCCGCGGAAATTTCGCCGGAATGGTTTAACAAAATCCAAAAAGTTGGAATAACAGCCGGAGCCTCAACGCCGGACTGGATTATTCGGGAGGTTTCAATACAGTGTCAGAGGATGTAAAAAATGTAGAGGACATGGGCAGTTTGCTTGATTCGTCCAACGGAATTGAAAATATCCGCGAAGGCGAAATCGTTGAAGGAACAGTCGTTCAAGTAAATCACAATGAGGCTTTTGTCGATATCGGCTATAAGCAGGAAATTCCTATTCCGAAGCGGGAACTTGCCACGCCCGAGCCGGAATCTGCGGAAGACGTTGTGAAAGTCGGCGATAAAATTGAAGTTTATATTCAATCGCTCGGCGGCGAAAACGGCGGCGCTCTTTCCAAAGTCAAGGCAGACCGCATGTCCGGTTGGAAGGAACTTGAGGCTATCAAAGAAAATGGCGGCACAGTCAAAGCCCGAATCACGCAAGTTGTCAAAGGCGGCTTAGTGGCGTTCGTGGGCGAAGTTCGCGGCTTTATTCCCGCGTCCCAAATGGAACTTCATTTCGTCAGAGATTTGGGCGTTTACGAAGGGCAAACCGTTGAAGCTGTGCCGATTGAAATAGATAAACACAAGCAACGTTTAGTACTTTCGCGCCGCCCGCTGCTCGAAAAAGAACGCGACGGCAAACAACAGGAAATTTTTGACAAATTGGAAGCCGGACAAGTTATCAAGGGCACGGTTAAGCGTTTGGTTGACTACGGCGCATTTATCGATATCGGCGGCGTTGACGGACTCGCGCATATTTCCGATTTGTCCTGGGAACGCATTAATCAGCCCTCCGACGTTTTGCAAGTCGGCGACGAAGTTGATGTTTACATTAAAAATGTCGACCCCGAATCCCACCGCGTTTCTTTGTCCGTGAAAAATACTCAGCAAGACCCGTGGGTTGAGCGCGCAGAAAAATACAACGAAGGCGACATTATCGAAGGCAAAATCGTTAAGCTTGCGAAATTCGGCGCGTTTATGGAAATCGAGCCCGGCTTTGACGGTTTAATTCCTATGGGCGAATTGGCTGACCACCGCATTGAAAGCGCGGACGAGGCCGTTCAAATGGACGAAATCGTCAAGGTTAAAATTATGCGCATCGATACCAAACGCAAGCGCATTTCCCTTTCGATTAACCGCGCTAAACGCGAACGCGCTCAGAAAACTGAAGAATAAGCTGAATCTTGCTTGACAACAAATTTTTCTCTTGGTAAACTTACCTAAAAATTTTTTATGGGAGGTTACCACAATGAAAAAAATTGCAGCCCTCCTTTGTGGCGCAGTAATGGCATTCTCCTCGGTTTGTTCAGCAACAATTTCTTCGGATCAAATCGCTTTAGATCAAGTTGAGCCCGGCATGAGAGTTTCTAAGCTGGTTTCAATTTACGGGCAGCCGACGCGCAAAAAAGGCGACGAATGGACTTTCCGGCACTTCAAAGTCGAAATTGACGACGAAAATTCAAACATTATCGAAGAAGTCAAAACTACCAGCTCCGCGTTCGCAACTCCAAACGGCGTCAGAGTCGGGCAAAGAGCCACCGTTTTAAACAGAGCTTACGGCGTTGCCGACCGCCGCGATATTGAACACGACGAAGAGCAATACGAATATTACAGCCACGATTACACCAGAAGTATCGAGTTCAAAGTTGTCAACGGCATTATCACCGAAATTTCCTGCGAATATCAAGTTGAGAAAAAAGCGCATTAATTTAACGTTAACTGAATAAAAAATAGACGCACGGTCAAATCTGGCTGTGCGTTTTCTTTTGAAAAATTATGCGAATCAAAATATTAATGTTCTGCGCGACGGCGGCGTTAAGTTTCGTCGTGAGCTTAATGAACGGCTCGGTGGAAATAGGCGCGGAAAAAATTTTAGGCTTAGCCGAAATGACGTCAACCGAGCGCCAGATTTTAGAAAATATACGTTTGCCGCGAACAATCGTTGCAATGTTGGTCGGCGTGAATTTATCTTTGTCCGGCGCGATTTTGCAGGCGGTAATGAAAAATCCGCTGGCAGACCCGCATATAATCGGAATATCTTCGGGCGCGGGCTTATTCGGTATTTTCGCAATGCTGGTAATGAAAGACGCGGGCGCGCTCGTAACACCGGCGGCGTTTTTGGGCGCAATGCTCGCCGCAATTTTGATTTACATATTGGCGTGGAAGGACGGAATTAAACCAATCCGCGTGATATTGGCGGGCGTGGCGGTAAGCGCGTTTTTGGGCGCGGGAATTTCGGCAATGTTAATTTTTTACAGCGAAAAAGTCAGCGGCGCGTTAATGTGGATGGTCGGCGGATTATCTGCGCGAAGTTGGCAACACGTAGAAATTTTATACCCGTACACAATCGCGGGAACGATTTTAACATTTTTTGCGGCAAAACATTTAAACGTCTTACAATTGGGCGACGACGTGGCAAAAGGGCTCGGCTTAAGGGTAAACCTCACGCGAACGATTTTAACGGCAATAGCGGCGCTCCTTGCGGCTTCAGCGGTATGTGTCGTAGGTTTACTCGGATTCGTCGGGCTAATAGTCCCGCACACGGCAAGATTGTTAATCGGCTCGGACTACAGAATTTTACTGCCGAGCGCGGCGTTATTGGGCGCGGCGGTCGTAACCTTCAGCGATACCGCGGCACGGGTAATTTTCGCGCCGGTAGAGTTGCCGGTCGGAATTTTGCTTGCGATACTGGGCGCGCCGTTTTTCCTGTACCTGCTGCGAAAAGAAATTTAATCCAGCACGGTTTTTTTTAGTTTGACAAAATCGTCATCAAAACATCTCTGCAGAATCGGCTCAGTTTTTTGCGGTAGATGACGTTGGTTAAATTTGTACAGCCCTCAAATGCTATAAAACCGACTGAAATTAAACCTTCCGGCAAAATTACTTCCTTTAAATCTGCGCGACCGAGAAATTCTTTATTGGCTATCTCGTCATTTGTTATATTTTCACCCCGCATAGGACGCTTTGAGTTTCAAATAATTTTGCGTGAAATGGACGCCGTTTTGAGATTCCGCGAAAGAGCCAAACGCGCGGCTCGTGACAGCCATAATCGGCGGCGATTGAATACGTTTCGCAACGGCAATTCCGGTAAATTGTTTCCACCAACGCTCCAAATCGGCAATAAAATCTTGCGCGGTTGGAAAATATTTCGCAACCAAACCTTCAGCGCAGCCGATTTGCGCCTCCAAATTCCCCGCGGCGTACCAATTCAAAATGTCTTCGGGCGCGGCAAGTTTCTCGACAAACGCGCGGAATAAATAATCGTGATAATCGTAATGCAGCGGATCGCCTTTGCCCTCATCGACGTTTTGCGCGTCGGAAAGTTCGGCGCTCGGCACAATGTCAATTATCCCCTGCGGAATGACTTCACGCTCATAAATTTTTTCATTGAGATAGCGCGCCAAATCGTAAACCTGGAATTTCCACAAATCCGCCGTTGCCGCCAAAAATCCGGCACTGTCGCCGTACAGCGTGCAATAGCCAATCGTCGATTCAGCCTTATTCGCGTTGCAGGTAAAGCCGCCGCCGAGAGCCGCCGCCAAAGTTGCCAAAATCCTGCCGCTGCGGTCGCGCGCCTGCAAATTCTCACGCACAAAGCCGGAAATTTTTATTTCTTCGGTAGAATCGTCGCGCAGGAAATTTACCGGCGTCAATTCAAGTTGCCGAACCGTTGAATCCACAGATTTTTGAATCGGGACAACCGCGTATTTGCAACCGAGATTTTTGGCAAGCTGTTCGCTCAAATTGCGCGTCGTGGCTGAATTGAACACGCTGGGCATATTCACCAGCAAAATATTTTCTGCGCCCAAAATTTTTGTGTAAAGCGCCGCCGCCACCGCTGAATCTATTCCGCCCGAAATTCCGATAACAACTTTGCTCATACCGATTTGCTTTAAAAATTTGTCGACGCCGTAATTCAGCGCGCGGTAAATTTCGGCAACTTCCGGCTCCGTTTCGATTTTAATTTCCGGCAGATTTTCAATTTCGTCAAAGTCAACAACCTGCAATTTTTCAATGTACGGCTCGACGCGCACGACAGCTTTTCCGGCGGAATTGTAAACCGTACTTTCGCCGCTGAAAGTGTAAATCGTTTTGCCGGAATTTTGCATACCGACGCCGTTAACGTAAATCAGCGGACGTTTAACCTCCGCCACTCGCGCAGTATTCAAATTTTCGCGCTCAAGATTATTGCCGAGAACGAACGGCGCGGAGTCGAACGCAAAGCAAAGGTGCATTTCGTCCAAATCGCCGGTAAAAATAAATTTGTCGCGCAGGTGATGCGCCAATTTGCCGTCATTCGCCACGAAAATATCATTGATGTTGCCGAAAATAATTGTAATTCCTTCGCTCGCCTCAATGATTTCTTTGCAATAATTTTCGCACTCGCGCAGATACGCCGCTTGAGCCGTGAAAAGCCGCCCCGAAATTGCTGCCGCCGGAAAAATCACCGCATCGCATTCTTGAGATTTCGCCTGTTCCACGAAATTTAAAATTTTCGCCGAATTAATTTCCGGACGCCCCGCCGCTATTTCGATTTGCGCTAAACCTATTTTCATTTTAAATCGCTCCTTACAAAAAAAATTGACCGAAACAATTTTAGCATTAATTTCGGTCGTTGTTAAGATTTTATAACGGCATTTCTTTCTTTTCGGAAAGAAAGAAACGCCTGGCAAAGAAAGAAAACTGCCCGCTGTAGTCACATCACGTGACTAGCGCGGGCGGGGCGCTCATCCTTGAGCGCCTCTCTACGCTAGATAAAATATCCTTACTTGTTGATACTGTAAGTAATGTAATTTTTGTTTTCTTCCTGCGCGAAAATGTCATAGCTCGAAGTAGTTTGAATTTCCGTTAAAGAATCATTGTCTGCGGTAATTTCCGAAAGGTCGGTATCGGCGAAAATGAAGTTGTCGTCGTAAGATTCTTTGATAAGCTCCAACCCTTCCTTAGCTCACCAAGTCGCCATTCCTTGCCAAATATATTTTTGATCTTTTGTCAAGTTCGAGACATATTGAGTCGAATTTTCAAAAATATTATATTTACCGGTGTCGTAATTGTTACTGTCAAGATTTATTCCGCAATAATTTTTCAAGAAATAATCGCCGCTTGAAGATTTTTTGATGTTATTTTGCATGCTCGTTATAACGGCATTGCGCTTTGGAAATAGCCATTAAAGACATATTTTATCGCGGCGTCAACGGCGTCAATTCCACTATAACTTGTCGAATCCAGATAGGTGGTAAATCTCTTGATAACGTCTTGTTGAGTGACGGAAGGAGTTGGCATTTTTGTTCCGACGATATTTATGGTCTTGCCGCTTGCGCCGCTCAAAGTGATTGCGCCGCTGATTATGGTATTTTTGCCGTTGTAACCCTCACCCGTACCACTGATTATTGTGTCATTGCCGTCGCCTGCCTCCACGGTAGTGTACCAGGCAGAATAATTACTTATGGAATCATTGCCGCCATAGCCGTACAGAGCACGATCACTGCCGCAACTGTAAATTGAATCGTTACCGCTTGTGCCGTATTGGGCGAAACGCTGAAGCTCAAACGAAATCCCTTTCGTGAACCACCCACGACTAAAGTCGCGGGCTTCTAGGAAACCGAAGTCTCCATTTAAGAAGTTTGGCAAATGCCCTTATTCTTACAGGCGTGTCCACGTC
>CAJOMO010000029.1 GCA_905235685.1 uncultured Selenomonadaceae bacterium | reverse complement strand
GCCAAAATAAAAAAATCCTGCGCGAAGGATTTAAAATTTGTGATTGTGTTTAAGGCGGTGACAATCTGCGCAGAGGACTTCGAGATTTGAACGGCTGCAATCATTTTTGATGCCGTTTCGGTGATGGACGTGCAAATTTTTGGTATCGGAAATTTTCCTGCCACAATTCGAGCAAACGTAGCCCGCCGCCTTTCGCAACGTCTTTGAGATAATCGCCCAATTTGCAGGATAAATATTCGGCGGCGCAGTTTCGGCGGTGTGTTCGGGAATTATGGCAAAATTTTTCTGGTTGTCGCCGTTCATGACTTTGAAAAATCCGGCAAGCGAAAAATTTTCGTAAATCTCAATCTGTCGCGCAGGCGGAGCGGTTTTGTAGCCGTGCCAATTTATCGCCCGCAGACAATGTTTGCAAACGTGCAACTTTTTTTCGGCGGACTGAATTTTGTTGTTGACAATGACGTTGACTTTAAAAATTCCGCCGGTATCCTGCGAAATGACATATTTATCGTAGCGTTTTTGGGTGAACATACCTTTCAGAGTTGCACAGCCGGTGATATGAAATTTATAATCGGTTTCGTAGTCAAAATATTTAGCCTGGTCGCGAATGTACAAAACTGCAAATTTCCCTTTGTAAAGCACGCCTTTATCGGTGGAACACCAAATTATATCGCCAAGATTAACTTCAATTTCCGGAATAAGCGGTTTTTGCCAATCGGGTTGACTGATTGAAACGTCCAAATTAAAATCGGATCTGGCGTCGTCAGAAATTCCCATAAGCCGGAGCATTTTTTTGAAACTGTCGGTATCGCTCATTTGTTAATCAATCCCATCTGCAAGTTCATTCATTTTTTCGTCGGCGGCGGTACGAATTCGAAAATCCACGCGCCGCGAAAGTTTGTCGTTAATTGCGCCGTCCGTGAAAATCGGTTGACTGGAAGATAAACCATTCGCCGTGATTTTTAAAATTATCCAATCCAAATTATTCTGCAGCGTCGGCATATGCACCGCATAACTCAAAACTGCGCGAGTGCGGGCTTGAGACAGCGCCATATTATTCAGATATTCTTGCTGCCGATTTGCCGCGCCTTCCCAATTCGGGTCGGTGTGTCCTTCAATGCGAATTTCTTCAATGTAACTTTTGTATTCGTCCTGCGAAATGACTTTGACGTAACGCGGAAAAAAATCGTCAAGTATCTGCTGAAATTTCGGCGTCAACAAATTTGAGCCCACGGCAAATAAAACGTCCGGTTCTTTGAATCGCATTGTCAAAGTTTTTCGGTCAAGTTCCGCGTTCCATTTCGGCAAATCCGCTTGAAATTCTTCCAGCAACGCTTGGTAAATTTTTTGCTTTACCACCGCGTAATTGTAAATCATTTCGTTTTTAAGCCGCTGTTCGTTTTGCACCTGCATCATGAACGCAACCGCTATGAACATAAAAACTATCATCATTCCCGACATTATGTCCGAAATCGACATCCAATGTTCGTCCGGCTTTTTCAATGTGATTTGCCCCCAATATTTTCTGCCAAATGTACCAGCGCGGCTAATTTTTTCGTCAGCGGCGTATAATCTTCAACAAATTTATTCGAAACCAAAAGCAGCGCGTCACCAAATTTCTCAACGGATTCTTCGATTTTAATTTTCAAATCCTTGCTAAGATTTGTGGCGGATTTTTGAAGATTTTCGTTGTTGGTTTCCATCATTCTGTGGAGCGAATCGGCAATGTCTTTGGTGATTTTGAAGGCGTCGTTGCCAAGAGCCGTCGCGGTTTTTTGTATGGAATTTACGGTTTGGTTGGAAATTTCTTCAATCCGATTGGCAGCCGCGTTGCTCAAGTTTGAATGCTTGCGCCAATTTTTTCTCATAAACATTCGCCGTGACAATCAGATTCAAAACTTGCTCGCTGGAATTTTTAATCGCGCCGGAAGATTTTTCAATTTCGGCGATAGAATTTTTCGCGGCGTCAATTCCCGCAAAAGTCATTTCCAAATTTTTTGTGACGCGCTCAACGGTTTCTTGATAATTAATCTGCCAATCCAACAGCCGCCCGACAGCAACATTCAGCTGCTTAAAATTTTCGCCGAATTGCTCAGTCAATTTCTGATTAAAATCCCGCATGGTTTCGTTCAGCGCCTCGATAAAAGCTTTGGTATTATTTTCCGCCAAAGTTTTGCCGAAATCCCTAAGCTCGCGAACAATTTTATCATTGCCGTCGCGCAGGTCAAGGCGAATTTTTTGAATTTGGCCGATAACCGTATATTCGCCGTCGCCGCCGATTGCCGCCGTCAATTTTTCAATCGAACTTTGCAACGCCCGCATTTCCTCAGATTTAGTTTCGTCCGATTTTCGCAAATACAAAATTAAATCGGCAATGCCGGATTCGCCGCTGACAGTTTGATTAAAATTTTTCTGCGCGTTTATCTGGCAGTTTTTCAAATAAAGAGCGCCCGCCATTCCAAAAATCGACGTGACAAACGCCGCCTTCATTCCGTCCAAAAGATTCGTCACGCTTTGCTGTATTGCGTTCGTGTCGAAATTGTACAAACCCCAGGCAATTCCAATGAAAGTAAATAATACGCCCAGAGTTGCGGCTGTGCGCGGCTGCTCATAATCGCCGAACGGATCTTGAGCCAGATAATTTTTAAATTTTCTCTGCGCGAAGATAAACCAGCCGATAAGCATAACGCAAGAAATTACCGTAACGAAATTTTCAGAGATAAACGTAGCCAAACTCAGCACTCCTTTCAAGCAAAAAATAAAATTTCAAGCCCAAATAAAAAAATCCTGCCCTGGCGATAGAAAAAAATCAATGCAGGAATATTTTTTGAAACTGCGAATTTAAACAAGCGGTGATGTTTATGATTGCGATAATAGATTATGGCGTAGGGAATTTGTACAGCGTGGAAAAAGCGCTAACGGCGGTTGGCGGCGAAGTGAAATTGACAAACAACGCGGCGGATTTGAAACGCGCTGAAAAATTGGTTTTGCCAGGCGTGGGAGCGTTCGGCGACTGCATGAAAAATTTGGAGGCGACCGGTTTAATTCCAACGATACTTGAACAGATTTTGATGCACAAACCGCTCTTAGGAATTTGCGTAGGCTTGCAGATTTTATTTGAGCGCAGTGAAGAATCGCCGAATGTCAAAGGCTTAGGCGTTTTCAAAGGCGAGGTTAAAAAAATTCGCGCAGGCGGCTTGAAAATCCCGCACATGGGCTGGAACTCGTTAACAATCGGCAGGAAAAATAATCTGGTGAAATTTGGCGCGTCAAAATTGATGGCGGGCTTGAATGACAAACCGTATTTTTATTTTGTTCACAGTTACCACGCAGTACCGGCGAATGAAAATTTGGTAACGGCGACGACCGATTACGGCGAAAATGTAACGGCGGCTGTCGAATTGGGGAAAGTTTTTGCCACGCAATTTCACCCCGAAAAATCCGGCGACGTTGGCTTGAAAGTTTTAAAAAATTTCGTTGATATGTGAGGAGTGTTTGAAATGTTGATTTTACCGGCGATTGATATTCTCGACGGAATGTGCGTGCGCCTTACGCAGGGCGACTTCAAGAAAAATTTGAAGTATTCGTATTATCCGGACGAAACGGCGACGGAGCTGGAAGAAGCGGGCGCAGAATTTTTGCACGTGGTAGATTTGGACGGCGCGAAAACCGGAACTTTGGCGAATATTTTTGTGATTAAGCGCATTATCGACAGCGTTAACATTCCGATAGAAGTTGGCGGCGGTATTCGCAAAATGAGCGACATTGAGAATCTGCTTGACATTGGGATTAACCGCGTGATTTTGGGCAGCGCGGCTGTGGAAAATCCGGCGTTTGTCGAAGAGGCGGCTAAAAATTTCGGTGACAGTATCGTCGTTGGAATTGACGCGCGCGAAGGGATTGTTGCAGTTCACGGCTGGGCTGATTCGGGAAAAATGGACGCAAAAGATTTGGCGGCGCGGATTGGCGATTATGGCGTTTCGACGATTATTTATACCGATATTGCGCGCGACGGAATGTTGGGCGGAATTAATGTCGACAGAATTGCTGAAATTGCGCAGAGTTCGGGCGTTGACGTTATCGCCTCCGGCGGCGTAAGTTCGGTTGAAGATATTCGCAAACTCAAGGCGCGCGAGGAAGATGGAATTGTCGGCGCGATTATCGGCAAGGCTCTTTATGAAGGCGTGATTGATTTCAAAGACGCGCTCAAGGCGGCGGAATAATTTATGTTGACGAAAAGAATAATTCCGTGCCTTGATGTTAAAGCCGGTCGAGTTGTCAAGGGGACAAATTTTGTTGGACTGCGCGACGCGGGCGATCCGGTTGAACTTGCGAAAAGATATGACGACGAGCGCGCGGACGAATTGGTTTTTCTGGATATAACGGCGTCGCACGAGGGGCGCGGCACAATGGTTGAAGTTGCGAAAAATTGTGCGGCTCAAGTTTTCATACCGTTCACGGTTGGCGGCGGCATTCGCACGGTTGAAGATATGCGCGTAATGTTGGCGGCGGGCGCTGATAAAATTTCTGTGAACAGCGCGGCGGTTAAAAATCCTGCGCTCATTTCCGAAGGCGCAAAAAAATTCGGCAGTCAATGTATCGTTTTGGCGGTGGACGCTAAATCTTGCGGTGACGATAAATGGGAAATTTACATTAACGGCGGCAGAACTCCGACGGGGCTTGATTGTATCGATTGGGTTAAAAAAGCTGTGGCGTTGGGCGCGGGCGAAATTTTGTTAACGAGCATGGACGCCGACGGCACTAAGGACGGTTACGATATTCCATTGACGCGCGCAGTTTCCGAATCTGTCAATGTTCCGGTGATAGCTTCGGGCGGCGCGGGCGAATACGAACATTTTTTGAAAGTTTTGGTTGACGGCAAAGCTGACGCGGTTTTGGCGGCGTCCGTTTTCCACTACGGCAAATATACAATTCGGCAAGTCAAGGAATATCTGAAAAAGCACGGCGTTGAAGTTCGATTTTAGATTGGAGACTTTTTTATGAAGATTGACATTGACAAAGTAAAATTTGACGCGAACGGGCTTATTCCGGCGATTGTTCAGGAAGAGAGCGGGCAAGTTCTGATGTTGGCTTATATGAACGAAGAGGCGCTGAATAAAACTGTCGAGACGGGCTACACGCATTTTTACAGCCGCAGTCGTCAAACTCTGTGGAAGAAGGGCGAAACCAGCGGCAATGTTCAGCGCGTACAAGAAATTTATTATGACTGCGACGGCGACGCGCTTTTAGTCAAAGTTCATCAAACCGGCGTTGCCTGCCACACGGGAACTTATTCCTGCTTCAGCGGGCGCAGACTTGATGACGCCGATAAAAAATTGCCCGCCGTTGTCGAACAGCCGCCCGAAGAAAATCTTTCGCTGGTTTTGTACGAACTTTACGCGGTTATCAAAGATCGTCAGCGTCATCCCGTCGAAGGTTCTTACACGAATTATTTATTCGGCGCGGGGCAGGATAAAATTTTGAAAAAAGTTGGCGAAGAGGCGGTTGAAACTATCATTGCGTCGAAAAACGGCGAGGAATCCGATATTCTTTACGAAATGGGCGACCTTTGGTATCACTGCTTAGTTTTGCTGGCGTATCATGGGATTAAGCCGGAAGATTTATTTGCCGAGCTCATGAACCGGCGCAAGGGCGGCAGTTATCACAAATTCACCGGCAAAACTGGCAACCGTCCTAAGGATTAGGGGCTAGGAATTAGTGATTAGGGATATTGGGAAAAAATTTCTGGTTTTGGCAATTCTAATTCTGTTGACAAAAATATCTTTCGCGCAGGACATTTCGGAAATCGCCGCCGGACCAAAAATTTTAGTGCTGAATTATCACCAGGTGCAAGACGTTTTCACTTCGCTGTCAATGCCGCCAAAACTTTTCGAAGAACAAATGAATTATCTGGTAACGCACGGCTACGTTTCGATAACGCCGGAGGAACTTTACAGCGGCTTAACGGGCGAAATGGAATTGCCGCCAAAACCGGTGCTGATAACTTTCGACGACGGCTACGCGGACAATTACACGAATGCTTTTCCGATTTTGCAGGCGTACGGAATGCGTGCGACGATTTTTGTAATTCCGGCGTTTGTCGGCAAAAAAAATTATCTGACGTGGGAGCAGCTGCGCGAAATGGAATTGGGCGGCGTCACAGTCGAAAGCCACACGCTTAACCACCGCAAACTTGAAGAATTGCCCGACGACGAAATCCGCAGTGAGCTTTTAAATTCAAAATTGGTGCTTGAGGAAAATCTCGGGCACGCGGTGGAATTTTTGGCGTATCCTACCGGCACTTACAATTTGCACATTGCCAGCATTGCAAAAGATGTTGGCTACAAGGGCGCGTTCACGATTAAATATGGCAACGTCGATTTGGGCAGTAATTTATTTGCATTGGCGCGCGTCCCGATTTTCCAGACAGCTACAACGATGAAAGATTTTTACGAGCGAATTGAATATCGGCAAAGCTTTGAAGAATTTGGTTGGGTTAAAAGATGACTCAACCTTTTTTTATTTGTGTGAAAATTTTATGATTGACTAACAAAGCTAAACGGTTTAATATACGTAAATGGAGGCGAATACTTTGATTAACATTGTCGAGAATTTGAGAGCGGTGCAAAGTGAAATTGAAACTTCGCGGAAACTGCGGAAGGTTGAAATTGACGAGCCGGTAACTTTAGTGGCAGTTACGAAAAATCACGGCGTAGAAATGATGCAGCAGGCGATTGACGCAGGCGCTCAAAATATCGGTGAAAATCGCATTCAAGAAGCGGCGGAAAAGTTTAAAAGCCTTAATCGCGCAGTAACCCGACATTTAATCGGACATTTGCAAACCAACAAGGCGAAACAAGCGGTACGACTTTTTGATTTGATACACTCGGTGGACAGCGAGCATTTGGCGGCGGCGATTGACAACGCGGCGTATTCTATCGGGAAAATTCAAAACGTGCTAATCCAGGTTAATCTGGCTAGGGAAGAAACTAAATCCGGCGTTTACGAAGAAAATCTGCAAAGCCTCATTGAAAAAATCGACGCGTTGAAAAATATTCGTCTCCGCGGTTTTATGTTAATCGCCCCGCATTATTCGGACGTTGAAGATTGCCGTCCGCTCTTTCGTCGCATGTATGAAATTTTTGCTGAAGTTCGTAAGACGCGGCAGGATTTTGAATATCTGTCGATGGGCATGACGCATGACTATAAAATTGCGATTGAGGAGGGGTCAAACGTTGTGCGGATAGGCACAGCAATTTTTGGCGAACGAAATTACTAAGAAAGCGGGGATTTTACGAAAATGGGATTTGTGGACAAGATGAGCAGGACTTTCGGATTCAGGGACGATGACGAAGATAAAGAACTCGAAACCAGGGACGACGCGCCCGTCGAGCCGAAAGAGCCGCCCGCGCCCGAATATACCAACAGAAAAATTATCGGTTTCAATCCGGCGGGCAACGAAAATGCAGGCAGCGAGGCAATGCCGCAGGAAGTTGTCAGAACGAAAATCACCACGATTAAGCCCAAAGATTTCAGCGACGCCCAAACGGTGGCTAATTGCCTGCGTGAAAGTGTTCCGGTTGTGGTGAATTTTGAAGATACCAACCGCGACGAGGCAAAGCGCATAATCGATTTTATCAGCGGTACGACTTACGCAATTGACGGCGAGATTCGCAAAGTCAGCGAAGATGTATTTATCTGCGCGCCGGAAAATGTCACGGTCGAAAGTTCCACCGACGACAGGCGTCCTATCGGCAAACTCATTGACTAGATTTTTAAAATTTGAAAGGCGGTCTAAGATGTATGGCAAAAAAATCTCTTGACGAGAGAAAAATTTTGTTCGTGTTGGTTTGCAAAAACAAGGAAGAAATTCAAGCACAGTCACAACTTTTGGAGAATGCTAAAATGACAATTCCGAAAGGCTGGACTATCCAATTTATGTCTGTCATGAAGAGTAAAAATCTTGCCGCCGCCTTTAACAATCTTCAAAAAAACACCGACGCCAAATATAAAATTTATCTTACCGCGCCCGCTGTCTGGATTGATCCGGCGATTGTTTCAAATACGATGAGCGCTTTTTTTATGGAGCCGAAAACCGCAATGGTTGGCTTGTTCGGTTCGGAAATGCCGCTTGACGGAGATTATACTCAAGCGAAAAATTTTTACGGAACTTATTGCTGCCGCGACGGAAGCGACAATGTCAAAAATTACCAAGGCAAAGACGCGCTGTATTTTCAATCGACGCATATGCTGGACGACGGATATTTCGCCACGAACGAAGATTTGCCCTGGGACGAAAAAATTGGCGAAGATTTTTTAATCGCGGCGCAATGTTGCAATTTCCGTAGCCGCGGCTATGTGGTTGGCGTTCCTCACCAGGAAAATCAGTGGATAATTTTTGCAAATGACGAGCGAGATTACAACGTCAAGCCGCCGGAAAAAAATTATTCCAACCAGCTTGAGCAATTCAGAAATTTGTACACGAAAAAAATTCAGCCGCTTGTAAGCGTGTTAATTCCGTCTTACAATCAGCCGAAATTTTGTCAAGAGGCGCTCGACAGCGCTTTGGCGCAAACTTACAAAAATATCGAAATTCTTATCGGCGACGACAGCACCAATACCGACGTTAAAAATATGGTTAAGCCGTACTTGAAAAAATATCCGAACATAAAATTTTTCTACCACGACGGCAAACCTTACGGCGGCGGCAAAAATATGAATACGTTGCTCAATGATTGCTCCGGCGAATACGTGAATTTCCTTTTGCACGACGATTTATTTTATCCGGAAAAAATTTACAAAATGATGGAGTATTACGTGCGCGATTTGGAAGGCAATATTGGTTTGGTGACTTCTGCGCGAGATTTGGTTGACGAAAACAGCAAATTTATCAAACGTAAAAATCCGTGGCAACCGCACGCTGACAGGATAATGAACGGCATAGACGTCGGGCGAAAAGTTTTATTCACTCTGGCAAATTTTTTGGGCGAGCTGAGCACGGTTATTTTCAAGAAAAGCGATGTTGCCTTCAAAGATAACAAGGGCAATAAAGTTTATCAAATCGGTTGCTACTGCGGAATTACGGGAACGGTTTACGGCGATTTGGATACTTGGCTGCAGATTTTGAAAACCGGCAAAGATTGCGTTTTTATGCACGAATGTTTGAGCGCATTTCGTCAGCACGCCGCGCAGAATACCTTCAATCCTTACACGCGGGCGCATTTGCCGATTGACGCTCTGGGTTTCTGCACAATTTCCTGGCTGAATAATTTATTTTTCCGCAACGTCGACGAATACAAATATTGCACCAACAAGTGGATAATGATGTCGGCTCTGTGGTTCACGCCGATAACCGACGCCGATTCGGACAAAGTTAAGCATTTCAAAAATTGGATTCTCGAACTGCGCGAAATCTGCAAAACGGGCGATCATCCGAAAATTCTTGACGGCGCGATTCGTTTTCTGCTTGAACGTTTGCCGGAAGATAATCCGCTTATGCCTCTGATTAAGAAAAATGAACGCACGGGACTTTGGGAAAAAGTAAATTCGCCACTTGAAGATTATTGCGAATCGAGGTGAGATTGTGCAGGTAGTGAAGTACGTATTTCAACCGCACGGCGACGAACGCGGGCAGTTGGTAGCTCTGGAGGAATTTAAAGATATTCCCTTCAGAATCAAGCGCGTGTATTATATGTACGATACGGTTGACGGCGTCGTTCGCGGCAAGCACGCTCATAAAAGTTTGCAACAGATTTTAGTTTGCATTCACGGTAGCTGTAAAATTCGTTTGGACAACGGCAGCGAAAAAAAAATTGTGCCGCTTGAAAAGCCGTATGAAGGGCTTTACGTTGCAAATGATATGTGGCGCGAAATGTACGATTTTTCGCCAGGCGCGGTGCTTTTAGTTTTCGCGTCTGAACTTTACGACGAGAGCGATTATATCCGCGACTACGACGAATTTTTGAATTTTGTTAAGGAGCGTAAAAATAACGGTGAAAATTGATTTAGCGGTACTTGGGCGGCAATTTGAATTGCACCAGGCGGAATATGAGGCGGCGGCGCTTAGGGCGCTAAGGTCGGGCTGGTACATTCTCGGCAATGAGTTGGAAAATTTTGAGCGCGAATTTGCAGATTATCTCGGCGCGAAATTTTGCGTTGGCGTAAATTCCGGTCTTGACGCTTTGACGTTGGCTGTTCGGGCGCTGAAAATTGGCGCGGGCGATGAAGTTATCGTTCAGGCGAATACTTACATTGCGTCGGTTTTGGCTATCACGGCGAACGGAGCGACGCCGATTTTTATTGAGCCGGACGAATTTTACAATTTGGACGCCGTGAAAATTGAAGCCGCCATTACCGAAAAGACGCGCGCAATTATGGTGGTGCATTTGTACGGGCAGGCGTCGAATATGGCGAAAATCTGCGCGATAGCCGAAAAATATAATTTGCCGATAATTGAAGACTGCGCGCAATCTCACGGCGCTAAATTCGGCGGCAAAATGACAGGCACTTTTGGCGTTGGCTGTTTTAGTTTTTATCCGACGAAAAATCTTGGCGCATTCGGTGACGCGGGCGCGGTTGTGACTGACGACGAAAATTTTGCCAAGACAATTAAAATGTTCCGAAATTACGGTAGCGAAATTAAGTATCACAACAAACTTGAAGGCGTCAATTCGCGGCTCGATGAAATTCAAGCGGCACTTTTGCGCGTGAAACTTTCTCACCTTGACGAACTCAACAGCGAGCGGAAAAATATTGCCGGTCGATACCTGCGCGAAATTTCCAATCCAAAAATTATCCTGCCGAAAACTCGTGACGGCGCGGAGCATGTTTACCATCAGTTTGTCGTTCGTACAAAAAATCGCGCAGACTTCCAGGCTTATCTCGAAAAAAATAATATCAAAACGATGGTGCATTATCCGATACCGCCGCATTTGGCGGAATGTTATCAGCGGCTCGGCTATAAGCGCGGCGATTTTCCCATTGCCGAAAAATTTGCCGACGAAGTTTTGAGTTTGCCGATGTTCAACAGTATGACGGCGGCTGAAGTCGATTACGTCATTGAAATTCTGAACAATTATTGAGGAGTTGAAAATTTGCAGGACACGCGGGAAAAAATTATTCGTTATTACAAAGGCACTGAAGGCGAGCAAATGGCGATTAAGCTGGTAGATTTTGCCGGTCAAGCTATTAAAAATCGCAAATACAAGCTGAGCGGTTTTCTGACGCCGTTTGAGCAGGAAATGGCGAATACGATTGCCAACAGCCTTGGTGAGCTGAATGTTGAATTTGACGGCGGCTATATCGGCGCGGAAAGGCAGCGCGCGGCTTTTTGCCATACGGATTTTGAGGGGACGCCGGCTTTTGAAATTGCGGTTATCAAGGCTGAATGGAACGGCGAATTTGCGCGGCTCAGCCATCGTGACGTCCTCGGCTCAATTTTGAGTTTGGGCGTCAACCGCGAAGTTGTCGGCGATATCATTGCCACGAAAGAATTTGCCAAAATCCTTGTCGATAAAAAAATGGCTGATTATTTCGTTGCGAATTTGAAAAGGATTGGCGACGCGGGCGTTGAAACCACGCTTGACGAACTTTCGGAAATTGCGCCCAAAGAAGAGCGCGTTAAAGAAATTAGCGCAACCGTTGCCTCGCTCCGCGTTGATTCTATCGCCGCCGCCGGTTTCGGAATGTCGCGCAGCAAAATGGCTGCCGAAATTGACGCCGAAAAAGTTCAGCTGAATTGGCAAACCGTGAAAAATGCGGCGCAGTCCATTAAGCAGGGCGATATTTTGAGTATGCGCGGGCGCGGGCGGCTGGAAGTTTCGGAAATTCGCGGGCAAACTAAAAAGGGACGAATCGGCGTCCTGCTCAAAAGATTTTTTTAATTAGGAGGCAATGCCGGTGCTTACGCCAATGGATATTCACAATCACGAATTTAAGAAAAGTTTTCGCGGCTACAACGAAAATGAAGTCGACGAATTTCTTGACAGGATTGTGAGCGATTACGAAAAAATTCTGCGCGAAAATGAAAAACTCAAGGAGCGCGCCACTCTCAACGAAAAGGAAATCAGCCACTACAAAAGTTTGGAACAAAATTTGCAGGATACCTTGATGGTCGCGCAGAAAACCGCCGAGGAAGTTATAAATTCCGCGCGGAAAAATGCTAAGGAAATGCGCGAAAACGCCACCAACGAGGCTCAAAGCGTCCACGAAAATACTATGCGCGAAGCTCAAAATATTCGCGTGCAGGCTCAACTCGACGCCAAACAGCGCGTTGACGAGGCGGCGAATAAACTTCACGCCGTCGTCCTTGAATACGACAGAATCGTCCGCGAAAAAAACGCCTTCCTGCTAAAAATGCGTACCGCGCTTGAATCCGAACTCGCCGTTATCACGCAACTTCTCGCGTCAATTCCTGGTCCAAATGAATCTGAATCTATCAAAGCCGCCGCGCTCAAAATCGAACAAAGCCTGCGCGTTTACGAAAATATCACTTCGCCCATTGCCAAAGTCGAAACTCCGGCTAAACCCAAGCCCGCTGATTTGCCCGCTAAAACCGCCGACGCCAAAAAATCCGACGCCGCCAAAGATAAATTGGACGAAACCGTTGTTGTTAAGAAAAATTGAGGCGTCAACCGTGAAAGCTGTTATCAATCTCCTAAAAAAAATTTTGCTCGTCATTGAATTATTTTTCGTGATATTAATCGTGCATTGGGAAAAAGTTTTGTTCGTGGGAATAATCGCGCTCGACCAATTTTCAAAGCTAAAAATCGTCCAGTCAATGTCGCTCGGCGAATCAATCCCCATTATCGGAAATTTTTTCCGCTTCACATACGTACTAAACCCCGGCGCGGCATTTGGAATTTTGCCCAATCAGCGGGTATTTTTTTTGGTAATAGGCGCGGCGCTGTTAATTTCATTCGCGTATTTTTTCCCGAAAATCAACAAACGCAATCGGCTTTTAAAATTTGCGTGGGTAAGTCTGGTGAGCGGCTCGACGGCGAATTTGATTGACAGAGTGCAAACCGGCAAGGTCATAGATTTTTTTGATTTTGGATTCGGAGCGATTTTCAACGTGGCGGACGTGGCGATTGTCAGCGGCATGCTCATAATGATTTACATTGTAACTTTTAAAATGGACGACGAAAGGGCGCGGCGATGAATTTCAAAGATAAATTTATATTTATAAAAAATCTTTTTAAATATGGCGATTGTCAGCGGCATGCTCATAATGATTTACATTGTAACTTTTAAAATGGACGACGACGAAAGGGCGCGGCGATGAATTTTACAGTTGAAGGCGCGGCTAAAAATTTGCGGCTCGATATTTATTTGAGCGGGAAATTTCCGGATTGGTCGCGCTCGCATATTCAAAAAATTATTGGCGACGGCGTTGTGACTGTCGACGAAAAAATTTCTAAACCGAGTTTGAAATTGGCGGGCGGCGAAAATATTTTCATTGGCGAAATTGATTCGGCTGACGCTGAATATTTGCCGGAAAATTTGCCGCTTGACATTTTGTACGAAGACGGCGATATTATTGTGGTGAATAAGGCGCGCGGAATGACCGTGCACCCCGCCGATACCGTGAAGAGCGGCACTCTGGTTAATGCGCTGCTTTTTCACTGCAAAGATTTATCGGGGATTAACGGCGTCAAGCGCCCTGGGATTGTTCACCGGCTAGACAAGGATACTTCGGGCGTTATGGTCGTTGCGAAAAATGATTTGGCGCACGTGAATTTGGCGGCGCAGATTCAAAGTAAAATTGCCACGCGAAAATATTTGGCGATAGTTCACGGCGTCCTGCGCGATAACGTTGGGATAATCAACGGCGCGATTGGGCGCGATAAATCCGACCGGCAAAAAATGGCGGTAGTGGCGGGCGGCAAACCGGCTGTGACGGAATTTAAAGTTTTGGAGCGGTTTAAAAATTTTACCTACATTGAATGCAAATTGCAAACCGGCAGAACTCATCAAATCCGCGTGCATATGGCGGCGATTGGACACCCGCTTTTGGGCGATACAAAATACACTGCGCGAAAAAATATTTTTGAGATAAGCGGGCAGGCTCTTCACTCGCACACGCTGAGCTTGATTCACCCCGCAACCAATGAGCGTATGAATTTTACCGCGCCGCTTCCAAATGATATGGCGAAAATTTTACAGCAGCTGGAGGCTTCGAATGTTTAATTTTTCCCGCAAGGACACTGAGTTTTTCGATTTGTTTTTGGAGAACGCGAAATATTTTCACCTGGGCGCGGTGCTTTTGGACGAAGTTATCAAAGACCCGAACAAAACTTTTGAGCGCATTGAAGAAATTCTCGGGCTTGAATCCGCCGCCGACGAAGTTAACGAGCGCATTATCGCCAAACTGAATTTGAGTTTCATTACGCCGATTGACCGCGAAGATATTTATATGATAGCCGGCGAATTGGCAACGGGCGTTGATATGCTGCACGACGCGCTCCAGCGAATCATTATGTACCACGCCGGACACGCCACTGAAAAATCTGCGCGAATGACGAAACTTTTGGTTGACAGCACCAATGAACTTTTGCGCGCCTTCGAACTTATGAAGAATATCAAAAAAAATCAGCGTGAAATGCTTGACGCGGTTCACAAAGTTGCCGATTACGAAGGCAAAGGCGATCACATTTACCGCGAAGATATCGGCTTGCTGTTCGACGAGGCGGAAGTGGCGGCGAAGGAACACGGCGCGAGCAAAGCGGTTATTCACCTTATCAAATGGAAAGATATTCTTGAAGACCTTGAACAGACGCTGGACCATTGCAAAAAAATCGCTGAAATGATTCGCGGGGTGGTTATGAAATATGCTTGAGCTGCAGTACTTGATTTTCACGGTAATAATTTTGGCGCTGGCGTTCGACTTCATAAACGGTTTCCACGACACGGCAAACGCGATAGCAACTTCGGTTTCAACACGCGCACTTTATCCGACCCACGCAATTATTATGGCGGCGGGTCTAAATTTTTTTGGGGCAATGTTTTCAACGGGCGTTGCCAAAACGATTGGCGGCGATATCGTCAGCTCGGCAAATATTGTTGACGAAAAAATAATTATCGCGGCGCTTTTCGGAGCAATTATTTGGAATTTGTTAACGTGGTGGTTCGGCATTCCTTCGAGTTCGTCTCACGCGCTGGTTGGCGGCTTAATCGGCGCGGTTTTAATTTCCGTCGGCGCTGAAGGTTTGAATTGGCACGGTATTGGCAAAATCGTCGTGGCGCTGATACTTTCGCCGTGCGTTGCAATTGTTACCGGCGTTATCGTGATGAATATTTTATTTCGGCTGTTTGGAAATTTCAGCCCGCACGCAGTCAATGACGGATTCAGGCGAATGCAAATTTTATCGGCGGCGACTATGGCATTTTCTCACGGCTCGAATGACGCGCAAAAATCTATGGGAATAATCACGCTGGCACTTTTCAGCGGCGGCTTTATCGGCGAATTTGAAGTTCCAACTTTTGTAAAAATCCTTTGCGCGACGGCAATGGCGATAGGAACAGCGACGGGCGGCTGGCGAATAATAAAAACAATCGGCGGAAAAATCTTCAAGTTAGAGCCGATAAGCGGCTTTGCGGCGGATTTAAATTCGTCAATCGTGGTATTCAGCGCGACGTTGCTACATTTGCCGGTTTCGACAACGCACGTGGTTTCGGGCTCGATAATGGGAGTAGGCACGGCCAAACGGGTTAACGCGGTACATTGGGGCGTGGCTCAGGAAATGGTAAAGGCGTGGATTATGACGATACCGCTGACGGCTTTAATGGGCGCGAGCGCATATTACGCGGTAGATTGTATTTTTGATTGAGGTGAGGATTTTGAAAGTGGCGTTTTTCGACTCGGGGATAGGCGGGCTGTCGGTATTGCACCATGCGATGAAAATTTTGCCGAATGAAGAATTTATCTTTTACGCGGACGAAGATAACGTACCGTACGGCACAAAGACGCAGGAGCAAGTTTTAGGATACGTTGATTCAGCTTTTAAATTTTTAGTCGCGCAGGACGTGGGCGCAATTGTCGTGGCGTGCAATACGGCAACTTCGGCGGCGGTACGGGCAATGCGGGAAAAATATTCGCTGCCGATAGTCGGAATGGAACCGGCGATAAAGCGGGCGCTGGATTTGTTCCCTGCGCGAAAAGTTTTGGTAACGGCAACGGAAATCACAATTCGCGGCGAAAAAATTCAAGCGTTAATCGACAGGTTGAATGCGCGGGAATTTGCGGAATTGCGGGCGTTATCGGAGCTTGTGGAATTTGCGGAGCGAATGGAATTTAATTCGGCGACGGTAGAAAATTATCTGCGCGAAGAATTTTCGGCGTACGACTTCAGCGAATTTTCGTCGGTGGTTTTGGGCTGTACGCATTTCAATTATTTCAAAGACACAATGCGAAAAATTTTGCCGACGCACATAAAATTTTTGGACGGCAACGCGGGAACTTTGAATTACTTGATAAAATTGGCAAATTTAAAAGCTGACGCTGAATCAAAAAAATTACCGCGCGTAGAATATTTTTATTCCGGCAGGAAGGTAACTTCGACAAAAGAATTGGCGCGGCTGGAAAAATATTTGCGGCGGCTTGACGAAATGTATTTAATTTGAGGTGTGAAATGGTATATTTAATGGGCGCAGGACCAGGCGACGCGGGGCTTTTGACGGTGAAGGCGCGCGAATTTTTAAAAACGTCTGACGTAGTGATTTACGACCGGCTTGCTGACGAAAAAATTTTGAGATACGCTGAAGGCGCTGAAAAAATTTACGTTGGCAAATCGGCGGGGCAACACACTTTGACGCAGGCTGAAATTAACAAATTGCTCGTTGACAAAGCCAAAACTGCGAAAAATATTGTGCGGCTCAAAGGCGGCGATCCGTTTGTATTTGGGCGTGGCGGCGAAGAGGCGCTGTTTCTGCGCGAAAATGGCGTTGACTTCGAAATAATTTCCGGCGTCACGAGCGCCATTGCAGTTTCGGCTTACGCGGGCATTCCGGTTACTCACCGCGGCGTTGCAACTTCCTTTGCCGTCGTTACAGGGCACGAAGACCCCAACAAAGCTGAATCGAGCATTCGCTGGGAAAAAATTTCGACTGCCGCCGATACGCTGATTTTTTTAATGGGAATTGCCAATTTGCCGAAAATCACCGCGAAATTGATTGAAAACGGGCGCGCAGGCGATACTCCGGCAGCTGTCATTCGCAACGGCACGAAACCCGCGCAGGAAGTTTTGATAACCACGCTGGAAAATGCGGCGGCTGATGTTGTTAAAAATAAAATCGTTCCGCCCGCAATTTTCGTTGTCGGCGAAGTCGTTAATCTGCGCGAAAATCTGAAATGGTTTGACAATAAAATTTTGTTCGGCAAAAAAATTTTGGTTACGCGAACCCTCGCGCAGGCGTCGAAACTCAGTGAAAAACTTGAAAATCTCGGCGCTGAAGTTATCGAATTTCCAACAATAAAAATCGCCGCGCCAACCGATAATTTCAAAAGTCTGGACGCGGCTGTTTCCGATATTAAAAATTTTGACTGGATAATTTTTACAAGTGCTAACGGCGTTGAGAAATTTTTTGGGCGGCTGAAAAATTTCAAATTGGACGCGCGCGCTTTGGGAAATGCGAAAGTGGCTGTGATTGGCTCTGCAACCGCCGATAAACTTTCACGCTTTGGAATTGCGGCTGATATCATTCCCGCCGAATTTCGCGCAGAAGGGCTGATTGACGCGCTGAAAAATCTCGTTGCCGGTAAAAAAATTTTAATCGCTCGCGCAGAAATCGCCCGTGAGATTTTGCCGATGGAGCTGAAAAAATTTGGCGCGGAGGTAACTGTCGCCGCCGCTTATAAAACCGTTCCCGCCGAAAATTCCGCCGACATTGATTTTAGCCAAATCGATATCGCCACCTTCACAAGTTCCTCGACGGTTGAAAATTTTGTTGCGGCGGTTGGCGCTGATATTTTGTCGAAAGTCAAAACCGCGGCGATTGGTCCGATAACCGCTGACACTTTGAAAAAATTTGGCGTTGAGGCTGACGTCGTCGCGCAGGAATTTACGATTGACGGGCTGGTCGACGCAATTAAAACCGCGTATAAGCCATTTTAAAGCAAATTTTTATTCATAGTGTTTTTATACCAAAAATCATTTACAAGGGCGTTGGCGGGCTTTTGGTGCGCTAAAAACGGCTAATCTCCGAAAGTTCCGCTGTAAATTTTTCCCAGCCGATTCTGTCAAGCATATTTCTGAAACGTTCACCCGCCCTTGCGTTCTTCTCGAAAAAATTTAGCGCCGCCTCGACAATCGCGAAAAGTTTTTCTTCGTCAAAGACAATCGGCAGAATATTTTTCCCGACGGCGATTCGGTTGCCGTACAGCCCGCCGAACGAAATTACAAAACCGCTCTTGCCCTGCCACGCCTCGACGGGGCAACTTTTTATGCATTTGCCGCAATACACGCATTTATTTTCGTCGCGCTCCACGGTTTTCAATTTTTTGTCAACGACGATAGCCTTTTCCGGACAAACCGCTTGACAGACGCCGCAGTAAATGCAATTCTCCGCGTTCCAATTCGGCTTGACGCCGCCTTTGACGCCGATATCATTTTGCTCCGCCTTCAAACAATTATTGTGGCAGCCCGTGAATCCAATTTTAAATTTGTGCGGCAAATTGCGCCCGCCGAATCTTTTCTGAACTTCCCACGATTAAAATCGCGGGGTTCTCGGGACTAGTAAGCTATTGCCCACTTCATTACCGAGCTATCCCCGTAGTTCCTACGGTTCAGTGTACTCGTCACACTAGTGCTTTTACTACTCCGATGCTATACGAGCAGCAGT
>CAJOMO010000028.1 GCA_905235685.1 uncultured Selenomonadaceae bacterium | reverse complement strand
TTTGAAAAAATGATATCTAAATCAATCGGTCATTGTCAACGCCATAATTGCTTTTTGCGTGTGAAGGCGATTTTCCGCCTCTTCAAAAATGACGTGAGCATTATTTTCAAAAACTTCCTCAGTAATTTCTTCGCCGCGATAAGCCGGCAGACAATGAAGTACAATCGCGTTTTTGCTGGCGTGGCTCAAAAGTTCGCGGTTAACCTGGTACTGCGCGAAAATCTTTTTGCGGTCGTCGTGTTCAGCTTCCTGCCCCATACTAGCCCAAGTGTCCGTGGCGATAATATCAGCGTCTTTCACCGCGTCAATCGGATTTTCCGTCCAGGTAATTTCAGCGCGAGTTTCTTCGGCGTCCGCCAATGCATTTTTAAAAACTTCGGCGTTCGGCTTGTAATTCGCGGGCGTCGCAACGCTCAAATGCATTCCAACTTTCGCCGCGCCGTACAAATACGAATTAGTCATATTGTTGCCGTCGCCAACGTACGCCATTTTCATACTGCGGAAATTTTTGCCCTTGTGTTCGCGAATCGTCAACAAATCCGTCAAAACCTGGCACGGGTGCAATAAATCACTCAAGCCGTTAATCACCGGAATATCAGCGTATTTCGCCAATTCGATAATCCGGTCGTGTCCAAAAGTGCGAATCATAATGCCGTCCAAATATCTTGACAAAACGCGCGCAGTGTCTTTAATCGGCTCGCCGCGCCCCAATTGTAAATCTTTGCTGGACAAAAATAATCCGGTGCCGCCCAATTGGAAAATACCAACTTCAAAAGATACGCGCGTCCGCGTCGAAGATTTTTCGAAAATCATTCCCAAAGTTTTACCCTCAAGGTATCTGTGCGGAATTTTCATATTCTGCATAACCTTCAAATCCGCCGCGAAATCGAGAATCTCATAAACTTCATCCGCGCTCAAATCATGTATCGATATTAAATCTTTGCCCTTCAACAAAATTTTTCACTCCCCGCCAAAAACGCTGTTCAAAATGTTAATAACCTCGTCAACCTGCGTATTTTCGATAATCAGCGGCGGAATAAACCTAAGCACCGTTCCGGCAGTGCAGTTGATAATCGCGCCGCGCCTCATGCACTCGTTGACAATTTCGACGCCGGACTTTTTCGGATTTGAAAGTTGCGCGCCCAATATCAAACCTTCGCCGCGAATTTCGATGATTTGGTCGGGATATTTTTTCTGCAAATCAATCAGCTTGCCTTTGAAATATTTGCCGACCGCCTCGACGTGCGATAAAAATTTTTCTTCGGGAATGGTATCAAGCACGACATTTGCCGCCGCACAAGCCAATGGATTTCCGCCAAAAGTTGTACCGTGATCGCCCGCGTGAAAAGCCTGCGCGACCTTTTCGGTACAAATAAACGCGCCAATCGGAACGCCGCCCGCAAGCCCTTTCGCCAGCGTCACGATATCGGGCTTAATTCCATATTTTTCATAGGCAAAAAATTTCCCGCTGCGCCCAATTCCCGCTTGAATTTCATCGAGAATCAACAGCGCGCCGTGCTCATCGCAAAGCTCACGAACTTTTTTGAGATAATCATTTTGCGGCGGATAAACGCCGCCTTCGCCTTGAATCGTCTCCAACATAACCGCGCAAGTCTTATCGGAAATTTTTTCTTCGAGCTCGGTGATGTCGTTGTAATGAACATAATCGAAACCGGCGGGCAGCGGCTCAAAGCCCTTGTGATATTTTGGCTGACCGGTCGCCGTCAACGTAGCTAAAGTCCTGCCGTGAAAACTATCCCACGCCGTGATAATTTGCGATTTTTCCGCGTCGAACTGGTGAGCGTATTTGCGGGCGATTTTAATTGCGCCCTCGTTTGCCTCAGCGCCCGAATTTGCGAAAAAAGCCCTGTCTAAGCCGCTCAATTTCACCAACTTAGCCGCCGCGTTCGCCTGCGGTTCGGTGTAATATAAATTCGACACGTGAATAATTTTCGCCGCCTGCTTAGAAATGGCGTCAACCAGCGGCGCGTAATTGTAACCCAAAACATTTACCGCAATGCCGCCGAGAAAATCCACGTAGCGCTTGCCGTTGATATCGTAAAGATAAGCGCCGTCGCCACGCTCCAAAACTATCTTGTACCGATTGAAAACCGGCAAATAATTCGTGTCGTCCCTGGTAAAAATCTGTTCCTGCGTTTCGCTCAAATTAATTCCTCCTTAATGTGGAATTTGATAAAATTTCAAAACCTCCTGCACAGCCGCCGATTTTGCCGCGGAAATATCTTCGTCGCTGAATTTGTTTGCCGAAATAATGTTTTGAGCCTCGGCAAGTTCGGCGGGATTTAGCGCGGAAAATTTTTGCCACCAATCTTTTGTGCGATTATCGCGGTACTGGTTGCGGTAAATAATCAGCGCTTCGGGCATCCACAGCAATTCGTGAAATTCGTCGAGATTTTTGCCAAAAGCCGCCTCAAAAAATTGCCGCCCGCGCCCAACTTTGCCCTGCGTCGCCTTCAAAATCGCCTGCACCGTGCGAATAAATTTCCTGTTCCAATGCGCGCCGATATATTCACGGTTTCGAAAATACGCCGGATTCGTCAGCGGCTGATACTTCATAGGAAATGAAAAAATGCTAACGTTCAATTCGTCGCACAGGTCAACGTTGATTTTCAAGCGGCTGTAAAAATCGTCGGGCGTATCCTCAAAATTGTACAGAATATAATTCGACAAATGCGTGATACCGTGCGCGGCGGCAAGGCGAATAGCATTTTCGTAAATTTCGCGCTGTTCGATATGGTCAAAGGCAATTCGCATAGGCTTAATATTAATTTCGGCTAACCTTGACATTTTTTCCGGCGTCATAAGCCGAGCGTCAAGCCCCTGGTTAAAATCGACGTAGCGAGTTATTTTACCGCGCCGCAAATATTTTTCAAAGAGCGGAGCAACAAATTCGTCGAGCGCAAAAATCGCCGATTTAGTTGCCGTGGCTTCACAGAGCAGGAAATTTTGTTTGCGGCGGATATGAAAAATATCAGCGTCCCATTTGGTGAGGCGCTTTGAAATTTTGTCATACAGCCGCAGAATTTTTCTGATATAAGCGCGGTCGTTGAAACCTGCGCGAAGATTTTTGATGGCAATTTCGTACTCATTGGGCGGCGTGTAAGTTGAATCTTTCGCGAAACCGCACGCCTTAATCTCGTCGATAATCTTGTCAAAATCCGCCGACGCCAAAACGTTATTGTCCAAAAGCAGCAAATTTCTTTTCGCGCCGAAAATTTTTTCAGTACGCTGCAACTGCGCGAAAATGCTGACATAATTTTTATAAACCGGCTCAAGAGTTTTCACCGCACAAAATTTACAATTCCGCGGACAGCCGCGCGTGGTGTAAGCAAAATAGGCGTCGCGCGCCGGATATTCATAATCGATTTCGTCAAGGATAGAATAATCCGGCGGCAGAGTGTCAATTATCGCGTGATTGGTGGCGTCCAAATCGTTCGGATTGTCCAACAGCCCGATGTGCGGCGCAATTCCGGTTTCAGCCTCGATGGCGTCCGGAACGAGCGTAGCCGCCACGCCGCCCACGTGAATTTTCCCGCCGCCCGCCAAAAATTTTTTCGCAAAATTAATCGTGTCAATGGTGCGCGCCCATTCAAACGTAAACAGCGTTGCAACACAAATCACGTCGAATTTCGGATAATCGGAATTTTTAAAGCGTCTGTGCATTTCGCGCAGCTTTTCAAGACAAGAACTTTCGCGCAGATTTGGCACGGCGTCAAGATTTTTCGTCCTGCCGGTTTTTATAAAGTCAAGCAGATTCGCGGTGTACATTCCGAAAGTTTCAGCAGGATTTTCCGGAAAAAGCGAAAGTTGCCCGTAATTTTCCGCGGAAAAAAATTCTTCCAACAGCAACTGCGCGGCGAAAGTTTTTAAATCGCCCTTGAAAAATCGCACGTCGTCTTTGCAAATTTCGCGGTAATACGTCGACAACTTCATCAAATTCAGCGGCGGATACTTATTTTTATAATTCGGCTCAAGCAGCAAAACGCGGCGGCTCATCGGAGAGCCTCGGCAATTTCTTTGAGAATGTTATCGTAAGTTACCGCGTCAGTGTTTTTCTGAATCGAGTCAAGAATTTTAGCCGCAAGATCTTTCTTTGTATAATTGACAGTTTCGATTTGCGAAAATATTTGATTTTGGTAAATGTTTGACGTTTGAGTAAATTCTCGGGGGGGGGGTAACCGCTAATGTTATTTCATCTTTATTTTGTGTCAAAAAGGAAATTACCCGCGAAACGTCGTCATTCGGTTTTGATTCTGCCCTGTAAATGTAGCCGCCGATTGTCTTAACCGCCCGCTGAGCTTCCAATTCGAGCGCATTTAATTTTCGCGTTTCAAGATAATCTGAATTTGAGGAAGTCGAATCCGGCTTGAAATTGGCAAGGGCGTCTTTGTATTTGCGGATAGTTTTTTTGGCGCTGTTGACGTTGGACGCCGCGCGGACGATAAGCCACAGGTCATTGAAATACAACTTCAAAGCGTCTTCGAAACTGTCACGCTGAGAATTTTGGACAAAATAATCGCGCTGGGAATTGGGAATAAGTTTTTCGTTCGCGGCGAAAATTTCACCGATAAAATAATACGGCACGCGCGCCTCTTTGAAAAGTTCGACGCCAAAAGGCTGTTCCGCGCCGATTTGAATATTGCCCTTGCGCAGGCGAATACAGCGCAAATTTTTATCGCCGTTGTCGGAAATTTGCCCCTTGAAACCGCACAGCCCGAACCACGCCCAGCCCATCAATTTGCCGCCGCCGTCCCGAAAATCCTTGAAACTCAAAGTAAAAATTTCGTCGCGGGTATTTTTATTGATGCGGAAGGGCGAGCGGTATTCTTTGAAAAGCTGCGCGCCGTTGACAGCGATATTGTATTCGTCGATTCGGAAATTTAAATTCGCGGCGTACTCGTGAATGCGCGTGCTAAATTCGGAAAAATCTTCGCCGTACGGAACGGGCGCAACAAACGACAGATATTTTTTGACAATGGACTCGTCAATCAAATTTCCGTTATCAACGCCGATAAGTTCGACTTTGAAACCGTGCGAATTGGCGTTAACAGTTTCGCTTTGAATTTTAGTAACTTGCTTAATCACGGTATCAGCCGAAATGTCCCGCCCTTTGTAAAAATTCTCGCGCAGTTTTTTTGCGTCGAAGTGCATCGAATTAGCCTGATTTTCGCCCGCCGCCGTCGCAGTAAAAATTAATTCCTTGCAATACGCCAGCCCGCAAAGTCTGCCGATACCGCGAAAACCTTTGTCAGTGGCGGAAGATTTATCGGACTGCGCGATATTCCAGAGCGTATTTTTAAAATCCATAGCCGCAATGCCGCAGCCGTTATCTTCAATGCAAATATAATTCTGGTCAAGCGTGATTTGAATTTTGCCTTCGCCCGCCGCCAATAATCCGGCTTTCATAGCTTTGTCGATGGCGTCACAAGAATTTTGTATGTATTCGCGAAAAATCGTCAACGAATTTTTGTACATGCCCGTTGTCAAAATTTCAATGAGATTGACGCCAATATTAGATTCTGCCATTGCGTGTCCTTTCTAAAATTATTCAACCTGTGTACCGATGCCGGACGCCGTGAAAAGTTCCAGAATGATTGAGTGCGGGAGTCTGCCGTCGATAATGTGAGCCTTGCCTGTGCCGCTCTGTAGCGCCCGTAGACACGCCTCAACCTTGGGTATCATTCCACCTACTATAACCCCGTTTTGAATGTATTGTCGGGCTTCCTGCGCCGTCAGAGTGGATATAAAAGTGCTCTTGTCTTCGAAATTTTTGTAAACGCCCTCGGTATCAGTCAGCAGCAAAAGTTTTTCGGCTTTGAGCGCGCCCGCAATATCCGCCGCCACATAATCCGCGTTGATATTGTAACTTTCGCCGCCTTCGCCAACTCCAATAGGCGCAATAACCGGAACGTAGCCGCTTTTAATCAAATCGTCGACAATGCGAATATCAACTTGCTTAGTCTTGCCGACGTAACCGATATCAACCTTAGTTTTTTCGCCCTGCTCGTAAACCGTGGCTAATTTTTTTTCAGCGTGAATCAAATCTGCGTCCTTGCCGCTAATGCCAACTGCGCGAACGCCGCGGCGATTGAGCAGCATTACAATTTCAGAATTAATTTTTCCCGCCAAAACCATTTCGGCAATTTCAACGGTTTCTTCGTCGGTAACCCGCAAGCCGCTTACAAATTCAGTTTCCTTGCCGAGTTTTTTCAAAAAGCCGGTAATTTCCGGACCGCCGCCGTGCACGATAACGACGTTAATTCCGGTATATTTCATCAGCGCAATATCCTGCATAACTTTTTCTTTGAGCGCGTCATTAACCATAGCGTTGCCGCCATACTTGACAACAACAGTTTTGCCGTAAAATTGCTGAATGTAGGGCAGCGCCTCAATCAGAATTTCGGCTTTATCGGACGCCGCGGAAATTGTACCTTCGTCGCGCAGGACTTCAGCCGGTTTCGCCTCGGCAGTTTCGTTAAGATTGGCGGAAACATTTTCGATGAGCTCGCGCGTCAATTTGCTCAAAAATTCTTCGTCAATCTTAGCAGTTTTAAGATTTTCCTCAAATGAGCCTTTTTCCGCGAAAAAACTTTTTAACACACGCTCCGCCAATTCATTTTTAAGTTCGTCTTCAGTCAGCATTAAATCACCCTTCCTTGTAAACAATTTCAAAATGGTATCCACGAACATTTTCACGCTTGCCGCGCAACACAAGCCCAATTCCATGAGAATCTACATTCATAACACGACCGGCTTCGTCCATACTTTTAAAAATTTGATTTGTTTCAATGCAACGCACAGGTTGACTAGCTTTTTTATGAACAGGTTCACCATTGTCATCAACATATTCAAAGCTACAGCCTTTAATTGAGTTTAACTTTCCTGCCAACA
Organism: uncultured Selenomonadaceae bacterium; assembly: GCA_905235685.1. GTDB lineage: Bacteria > Bacillota > Negativicutes > Selenomonadales > Selenomonadaceae > Quinella. The sequence continues at coordinate 32,977 of CAJOMO010000028.1, read as the reverse complement.
CAGCTGAAATATTCGGCGCGTTCAAATCATATTCTTCAGCGGCGGCTTTGATACTAGGAAAAATTTCACCGGTCTCAATGCAACGAATTTTCCTGCAATGTTTCTCGTAAGTTGAAGGTTTCCATTTTTTGCCAGTATGAGATTTTTTCATTTTAAGGCAACATTCAGCAGACATAACTTTACCGAGTTTGGCTTGACGTTGCTTTTCGCGCGTTTCTTCGGTGGGTTTATGTCCCTCCGGCATTTGAGCGATTCTATCAAGCGCCGCTTTTTCAAGTTCCGGATCATCGTAAGCCCAAATCCAATGATAGCCGCCAAGTGTACGACCTTTGCCCGCCAATAACATGCTGAGATTGGACGAAGGCACACCACAAAATTTAGCCGCTTCTGTCAAACTGGGAAAAATCCTGTCAAGTTCAACGCATTTCACGGGCTTGCTAATATCGGAACGCTTTTTACCCTTATTTATTGCACTGATTTTTTGCCGCGCTTGTTCCGAAATAGCATTTCCTTCAGTTTTGATATTGTACTCCGGTTTAATGACGTCGATATAATAATCTTCTCTGGCGGTAAGCTCCGATTCAGCGCATTCTTCAATAATCTCAAATGTGAACGCGTCTCTACCGTATTTATCAAAATCCTCTTGCATTTGACGAGGCGGCTTGCGCATATGCTGATTCCAACGACGCTTTAGGTCAATACTCTGCCCGACGTATTTTTTGCCATTTTCCGTACAGGTAATTAAATAAATTCCAATTCTTTTTGAACTCATTTTAGAATACACTCCAGTTATTTGCGACAAACAATAAAAATTTACGTCGTATAGTCGGCATTTATTTTAATATAGAGAAAGCTGGTATCACAAGTCCAAATAGTTGCATTTGCTGCACCATTTTCGAGTTCAATGTCAATAATAATATCTTTTGCAGATAAAATTTTCTTCATATCTTCAGCATTGAATTTAACACCAATGCCATTAGCATAAACCGGAATGCCGCCATATTTGATTGTAACTTTGTCGGGATTAATCTTAACGCCGGAATAACCAACCGCGCAGATCACGCGTCCCCAATTGCTGTCCTCTCCAAAAAGGCTAGTTTTAACAAGCAAAGAATTTGCAACAGCCATACCAACTTTTTTGGCGTCCGCAAAATTTTTAGCACCGTGAACATTGATTGTAATGAATTTGGTTGCACCTTCGCCGTCCGCCGCAATTCTTTTGGCAAGCTCAATGCACATTTCTTTGAGTGCCGCGTAGAATTTAACGTAGTCAGCATTTTTCTCAGTGATTTTAACATTGCCAGCCGCGCCATTCGCCAGAACCACAACCATATCGTTTGTCGAAGTATCGCCGTCGACGGTTAACATATTAAAACTAATTTCAGTGATTTCGCTCAAAGCTTCCTGCAAAAGTTTTTGGTCAATGTCAACGTCTGTGGTGATAAAGCAAAGCATAGTCGCCATATTCGGCATAATCATACCCGAGCCTTTTGCAATAGCGCCGAGTCGAACTTCCTTGCCGCCGATTTCCAATTCCGTCGCGCAGGCTTTAGAATAGGTGTCGGTGGTAATAATCGCATTGCCCGCGTTGACGCTGCCGTCTTTGGAAAGTTCCTTGACAGCATTTTTAATACCGGCTTCCATTTTCGCCATATCCAGATTAACGCCAATAACGCCGGTTGACGCAACGATAACGTCATCTGCGCGACAATTCAATTCCTGCGCCGCAATTTCAGCCATTTTTTCGGCGTCGTGTAAACCTTGCTCACCCGTACAAGCATTGGCACAGCCCGCATTCGCAACGACAGCATGAGCTAAGCCCGTACCGACAACAACTTTGCTGACATGAACAGGCGCCGCCGCCACCTGGTTTTGAGTGAACACGCCCGCAACCACAGCAACTTTTTCGGTGTAAATCAAGGCAACGTCCAAATTGCCGCTTTTTTTGATACCTGCGCGAACGCCCGCCGCTTTGAAACCTTGCGGATAAGCAACGCCCGCCGCCTTGTGTTTTTCGCTAAACATCGATTAAAAACCCCTTCCAAATTTAAAATCACCATGGCGTAAATTGCCAGTGAAGTTCTACTTTGTCGCGCTTTTGCCGCCAACGGAAAATTGCCGTTGAACAATGCAAATCGCGATACCAATAATAGTCAGCGTCTTCAAGTGTACCCCTTTTAGCGTCAAATTTCAAGCCAGCCACGAATCGGTCTTTGTCAGTCAAGCGGTAACTCGCGCCAATGGCAAATTTCGTCGAATAATCGTCGTTATCATAATCGTACAGAGAATTTTTTGAAGTGCTGCGGTTGTGTTCGTAGGAAGTATACGCGGCAAAATTTTCGTCAAATTCCCGAAACAGCGTCGCATTATAATTCAAGCCGTTCAAGTGGCGGTTGCCGGTAAAGCCGTTGCTGGAATATTTAATGTCGTCTTTCATAATTTTGTAACTCGTATGCAACATCAGCTTATATTTCTGCCAAAGAGTAATCGGCTCGTGCGTCAAGCCAAATTCAAGTTCCTGGTGAGTACTTGCCGCGTTATCGGCGCTCCAATCGCCAACTTCATATTCGACGGTATAAGTCAACGGCGAGCCTTCAATTTTCTTTTCGTAGTACAAATCCAGCGAAGGCTCTTTTTTAATCCAGCGCCCGTCGCTGTCGTAGTAAAAACCGTACAAAGTCCGCGCGGTAAAATCTCTGTTCAAATAATGAAATTCGCCGCTGCTACGAATGCCGCGCTTAGTTTCGATATGCGCGTTCAAAATCGCCTGGTAATGGCTGTCTTTCAGCGGAAAAGTAAACGTATCTTTGACATAAAAGCCGTGATTTGAACTGTAGCCGAAACGCGGAAAATATGTCTCTTCCGTGCCGTCAAGTTTGCGCTCATTGTATTTTTGCGTGCCGACAAGAAAATCGCCAATCCACAGTCCAACGTCATACATTCGAATAATTTGTTCGGGCCAAATTTCCATACGTTTCGCGCTGACTCGATAATCCGGATTTCGCGCGCCGCATTTCGTCTGATAAGCGTCATACGCCACAATATGATCGGGGTAAAATTCAAAGCGTTTGCCCGCAATGTAATATTCGCCAACTTTGCCATTGACGCGCTCCATACTGCCGGTTTTTTTTGCGTAGTTGTAAAAAGTATTGTAGCCGTCCAAAGTCACGCGCGGCGCATTTTCGTTAATCTGAATCATATGCGATTTGCCCTTGACGCGAACCTCATTTTCGTTGACGTTGCCGCTCGCCTCGGTACTTTGAAAACGGTAACCTTCAAGCTGAATAATATCAACCCGCCCTTTGGCAATAAATTCGCCGGTAACCGCATTGAAAATCAAATCGTCGCCTTCGAACGCAACCGGTACAGGCGCGCCTTCTTCCAGCGCTTGCGGCAAACGCGCCCTAGCCTCCTCAATGTCAGACTTCAATTGAAGCTGATCTTCGCTCCAAATATCCGCGTGTTCTGCGCGACGCCGATTTTCTATGTAGTCGAAAATTTCAGTGCCGGTGTCCGAACTGGATTTGTAAGCCGCATTTCCCACCGCCGGAATTATCCCCAATGCGCATATCGTAGCCAATAAAATTTTCTTCATTCAATTTCGCCGCCATTCAACACAATTTTAACCAAATCGCCCATCAAAGAATCGTCAATGTAATTTCGCGTCGGTCTGATTTGGTCGTCCGATTTTATTTCCGTGCGCTTGTCGTAAGAATAAGTCTTTATCGAACGGATTATGTAAGTCTGCAAATGGTGATTTATCCGAAGGCTCACGGAGTCCATTTGGTTAAGATTAATCCGAATGACAACCATATTCACACGAAAAACCGCGGAATTTTCTTCGACGAAAGAATCCATATCCACGAAATAGCCCACGTCGCCCTCAGAATCAATAAATTTCAGATTTTCCGCCGCGCAAATTTTCACACCCGCAAAAATAACGGTGACGAACAGCAAAGCACAAAAAATTTTTCTCATTAATTGAATGCCCCTATCTTTGGTGAATTAGCGGCGATTTGCTGACGAATTTTAGCCGATTATCAAAAATCTCCTGCCGTCAATAAAATCTGCATTTTCGATTAGGTTCAGCCGCTGAAGGTACGGTTTCATTTGCTCGTAAACATCGGTGAAAAATATATGCACGGAATTTTTTTTGAAAAGCCGAATGACGCGCTCGAAAGTGATTTTGCCCGCGGAATCTTCCAAAACAATGTATTCGCCGTTTTGCAAATTAAACGAACTCTGCGCGAGTGCGGAATATTTATTTTCGCCGAAAAAAATTGCGCGTCCCTTGTCAATGAGCGGCAGGAACATTTTAATCGACTGCAATAACGCCGCCGTGCGTCTTTGCTCTGCCAAAAATTTTACATAGTAAGCCGCGCGCTCGAATAATAATTTCCAACCGTCCGCGTGCATTTTTATCAGCGCCCTTGACATTGCCGAAGAATTTTCCGGATTCAGACTGAGCGCAACTTCGCTTGTTCCGTATTGCCAGCCGTATTTTGGAATTGAACCCCACAGCGAAAGAATTTCCCGCGGATGCGGCGGCACGTAAGTTTTAACCCCGCGCTCCTGTGCGGCAAACGAAATGCACATATCTTCGCCGACGTATTTAAATTCTGCGCCATAAGTTTTATCAACCATCCATTTTAAATATTCGCGCGCCACAAACCAGGCATGTCCGACAAAATCAACTTCCTGAGCATTTTCGTTTGAAGTATGCCAGCCCACATTAAAATAATTTCGCGCGTCCGGATAATTTATATTCTGCAAAATTATTCCATTTGTGCCGTAAATCCCCCCCCCATTTGCCATAAAATGCATATGACAATTCTCAAGCCATCTGCGCCCTGGAATTGTATCGTCGTCGAAAATACAAATGTAAGGAGACATCGCCATTTCCGCCGCATATTCAAATCTTTTCCAAACGCCGCCGTTTTCTTTGGCGATACAATATGCGTCGAATTTTTTCAAAGTATCTGAGGCTATCACAATTTTATCGCCGGATTTTACCGCGTCCTGGTACAAAAATATTCGCGCAGGTTTCAGCGTCTGATTTTTAACGGCGTCAAGCTGCTGTTCCAAAATTTCGGGGCGTCGATAAGCCGACAGCACCACGTCAACGTCAACGCTCATAGATTTATTGTCGAACATCCAGCATTTTTGTTTCGCGTAGGGTGTCGTTTCAATCATATACGGGCGGGTAATTTTCCCGTGAGTAATAAAGTCAATCGCGCTGCCGAAATCAATGTAGCAGTTATGCGGGTTATTTTCAAAGAGCGCCTTGATAATCAGCGCGGACATTGGACCGGCTGAAACCACGTACAGCATATCGCGTTCGTCGCCGGTTTCGTCAATAATTTGCTGAATCAATTTAGCGGCGTCATTTTCCCAAAATTTAATGCTGTCGTCGTTTGTTGTGAAGTAATGTTTTTTAATGTTAAGCTTGCCGTAAGATTTGCCGCGCCCGCGATAATTCGTAATCAAAATGGCGTCGCGTTCGAGCTTTAAAAATTTTTCCTTGAACTGCGCGAAATTGGCATTGACCCAAATATTTGAAAAAGAAATATTGCAGTTTTTCAAATGGCGAAGATACCAATAATAACTTTCGGAATCACAGCACGGGCAACTTATTCCATAAATAAAATTCGGCGTGGAAAAACCAAGCGATTCTTTAAGAGCTTTACCGAGTGAAGAAATGTCTGCTTCGGTCGTCCAACCGTCGACAGCTTTAATTTTTTTGCCGAGCATTAAAGCCAATTCGCCGTCCGCATAACGTGCAAATGCAAAATTTTCGCCGCGTTCGATTTTCCGCCAATATTTTTCAAATTCGGTTTCTAGGCGAAGTACATTATTATTTTGGAAATTTGGATTAATCAAAAGCCACTGATTTTCACGGCGGCAAGCTATTGGAAAATCATTTTGCACGCAAAGCACCCTCCAGACATTTTGAAATTTGGCAATAGTATAAGCTTTAACCAAAAACTTCGCAAGAATTATTTGCCGCGCTTGAAATTTTTAATGCAACTCTTATAAATTCGGTGTATACTGAAAAAAATTTTTTGGCGGTGAGAGCAATGGTTAGGAAAATTTTTTTTGCGGTATTTGCGCTGTGGATAATTTTGCCGGAAATATGCGCGGCGGGGATTTTGGATTATCCGCGGACGGCGGTAATTCCTTTCACAAAAAAAGCCGCGGTTTCTCCGGACATAAATTGGGACGATCAAATCAACGTTACCGGCGTCATTTACGACGAACTTTTTAAAACCGGAAAATTTGATTTGCTCGACCGTGAATATTTGCAGGACATTCTCAATGAGCGAGTTCTTCAAGAATTGATGTCGAAACCCGCGGAGTCAACTTATTTGGAAGGCGCGGAATATTTGGTTGTCGGCAGTATCGACGGCTTGAGTACGAAAAAGCGCGTTGGCGAAGTTTTTGGATTTGGCAACAACCGCTATACGGTGGTTGCGCGGCTCTCTGCGCGAGTGATTGACGTTAAGACAAGCCGCGTGGTTTTGACAGGTCGCGCAGTTGCCGAATCAACGATTAAACTCACAAAAGCGCCGTTTAGGATTATTCGCATTGGCAGCCACGACGTTAACGAGGAACTTGTGAGCGACGCGCTCGACAAAGCGGCGGTTGCGTTGGTTGATAATTTGATGGCTCATATGAAATACGCGCGGGGTTAAGGCGATGAAAAAATTTTTGCTGATATTGGGGCTGATAATTTTTTGGATAGTACCGGCGGAGGCGGCGTTTGAAAGTTCGGGCAATCCGCGAATTTTATTGGCGGAAGTGGCAAGCTACGGGCAATATCAGCTCAAGCCGGAGTTCCTGGAAAATTTTTCTGACATTATCAATGAGAAATTGCAGGCGCATTTTGAAGTTGAAACGCGAATGACTTTGCTTGACGACGAAGACGACGAAGACGAAATTTTTTCGCTGATACATATGGACGCGATTGCACACAGCCGCCTTTACCGCCGCGAACTTGCCAACGTGAAAATGACGCGCTACGGCGATTCGGTTATGGGCAAAGATTATTATCAAGACGAAATCGAAACCGAGGCGCGCCGAAAATTGGAAGGAACGCCTTATTATTTGACGCCGAAAATCAGTTATTACGTTAAGAAACTCGGCGAAAAGTACGGCGTTGATTATATGCTTTTTTGCAATGTCCAAGACGCTGACGTTTGGCGGAAAACCGGCGGGATATTTGGCGCAAGTCCAAGTTCAGACGATTTGCGCGGTAAACGCGTTCAAGTTGAAATGGAATATTTTTTGATTGACGTTCGGAGCGGCAGAGTTTTCGAAGGGCAAAATTCCGATAAGCGCACGAGCTTAACCGTAAATGTTTTGATTGGCGAATACGGCAGCAATTTCACGGTCGGCGATATGATTAATTTTGTGCTGAATGACCAGGCTGATAAACTTGTGAAGAATATTTTGAGGCGGGGCTTGCAGGCGGTGAGTTGAGATGAAAAATTTTCGCGCAGTTTTGGCGCTGTTGATTTTGTTAATTTGGAGCGGACGCGCGGCGGCTAAAGATTTGCCGGTGATTGGCGTTGTGGATTTTACCAGCCGCGTTACTGTGACGAATTTAAGCGAAGAGCAGATTTTGACTTTTCAAACGGCGGCTGATATTATTATGGACGAACTGATTTATTGCGCGGAACTGCGCGATTTGACGGGCGAAACTTCAAAGGCTGTCCTTGACGAAATTTTGATTATGACGCAAGCCGGAAAATTGACGCCGGAAATTGCCGCGGCTGCCGAAAATTGCGATTATCTGATTGTCGGCTACTTGATGAATCTTAGTCGAACGACGAATGAGCGGATTATCGGTAAAAGTGATGGCATTCGCGCAGATTTGAGCGTGCGAATTTTCGATATGGCGACGGGCAAGCCGATTAAAATTTTCACCGGTCACGGCGTCAGTAAGGCGCGCGCCGGTCGCATTGGCAAAATCTTTCGCGCAGGTCAATTTGAATTTTCCGAGGACAGTTTAAATCAAGCGTTGGAAATGGCGGCGTTGGAAATTGCGAAAAAAATCAAGTGCAACATTTAAAAAATGAGGAGTGGCAATATTTATGAGAAAAGCGGTAACTTGCTTTGCGGTATTTTCAATTTTATTGGCGATGATGTCGGTAAGTTTCGCGGCGACGGTACAAAGCGAGATTGATTTGGAAAATGGCGTTATTCGCGTGAAAAGTTTGGCGGCGGGCAAAGCCACGGAACAAAATCCAGGCGTCCGCAGAGGGCAGGCGAAACGCGCGGCTATTTCCAATGCTCAGCTTGAACTTTTCGAGCGGGTTAAAAATATTCGATTCGACGCGGATAATTCTGTTGGCGATTTGCTAACAAATTCTGAAGTTGCCGCCGCCGAAATGAATTACGCCATTAAAAGCCTTAGCGAAGTCAGCGAAAAATTTTTTGACGACGACACCTGCGAAGTGGTGATTGAGCTGCCGATTTTCGGACAAAAGAATTCTGTGCTTGCCGCCGCCTTTGCTCCATACAAAGCTGACGAAAAAATTTCTTTTCCGCAACCTTCCGGCAAAATTATTTCCGCGGGAAATTACACCGGTTTGATTGTGGATTGCCGCGGGCTGGATTTGCAAACTGCTTTGTCGCCCGCCATTCAAAACAATCGCGGCAAATTGATTTACAGCCGCCAAAATCTTGACTTTGAAAAAATTCTCGCGCAGGGCATGGTTAGTTATTCCAATTCGATAACCGACGCGCGCGCGGGTAACAATCCGCTTGTTGTTAAGGCTGTCAAAATTTCCGGCGCGGTTAATCCGGTTGTAACAAATCGGGACGCCAATAAAATTTTGCGGGCAAATCAAGCGGCTCATTTTCTTGACAACTGCGCGATTGTTTTTGTGAGATAAACCGATGAAAAAATTTTTATCGTTCGTGATAGCGCTGTGGATAATTGCGTTAAGTGCGGAAGTTTCAGCCTACGAAATTTTTTGGTACGACCGCGATACCAAATTTGACAGATTCGCCAAAATAGTTTTGTTCCCGCTTACAAATATTTGGGACGCGCCGGACGATTATCAGTTGGGCGTCGAAGGTTCACGCAATTTCATTTTCAATTCTTACCTCGACAATACTTTGACTAAAAAACTCAAGAAAGTTAATTTTATTCGGCTGGCGGACGAAATTCACGAAAAGGGCGATATTTTAACAAGTTTGCACGCTGAACTTTTGCAACCTTTCGCCGACGAAAAATCTCGCGCAATTGCCGTTGAAGAGGCAACTATGGCAGATATGTACATTGTGCCGCGTTTTCGGGAAAATCGCATTCGAGAGGATATTTCGCCGCGCCGTGATTGGAACGTTGAATTGAGCTCCTGGACGGAAGAAACCGGCGGACCTAACGGTTACAGAAAATACAACGAGCGGACGCGCACTGTTCACCATGTCATTCCCGAGAAAAAAATTTATCTTCACATTATGCAGTTGGAACTTACCGGCTACGATAATACCGCAAAAAAAATTATGACTTCCCTGCAACAAAGCCGCGCTCACGGCGTCACTGAAGAAAACCAGTTCAAAGATTTAGTCGATCATTTTTCCAAAAGTTTTCTTGAGGCGCGCGAAAATGCAAGTTCCGGAAAAAATCCTAACAGCCACATTCGCCTCGGATTCACGCCTATAATTTTTGCGGACGAAGATATTTACCTTAGCAATGGTTTTGAATTTACGTTGCAGGATTCGGCGCTCAAAAAAATTAAAACTGCCGGTATTTTTACCGATAATCGCGCAGTAAATTTTTACATTCGCAGCCGCATTAATTTTTGTGAATTGATTCCGCATTGGCACGAGCCGCATTATTTAGTCCGAGATTACACGGTAAACACCGAAAAGCGTAAATGGCGCGACAGGGACGGCAAGGAGCGCGAAATGACAATCACGCACTACGACCAGACGATTGACGATTATTTTGCATACTGGACGTTTAGCTGGGCGATTGGCGCGGATTTTTGGCTGGTCGACGAAGATAACAACGTGATAATTTCTGAAACTTACAATGAGAGCGACGATAAACCGATTGATGCTTATCGCCACGCCGCCGAAGATTTTTGCAAGAAGGTCAACGCCGTTTTTAAAAATTAATCAAAATTTAATGCTCCGTTAATGACAAGGCGCAAAAAAAATTGTAAAATCTTTGCAGATTCAGGAGGAAGACAAATACTTTTTAAGGGACTGAGCGTTATGAAAAAACTGGCAAAAAATTTTGTGGCAATGGCTCTTTCGGGCTGTGCGTTTTTTAGCGTGGGCTTTTCGCCGGTTTATGCCAATGACTTGACTTTGAAAAATGCTGACAGGCAAATTGAGCAATATTTATCCGAACATCCGGCTCATGAAACGGAGCGCGAAGAATTTTGGCGGAAATTTCGCGAATCGGTAACGCCGCGTGAAAAAAATCCCGAAAAATATCCTCAGCCGCCCGCGCCTTCGCCTCGGGAACATCATCCAAAATAAAATAATACTCCGCTCGAAATTAACTTGAATGAGCGGAGTATTTTTTGTTGCCGTGGGTCAATCGAATTTTAAATTTTTGAGTTCGGGGTAAAGGTCGCCGATTGATTGAGAAATTTCTTGCGGTTTTAGTAAATCAATAATGGGCTGCATTGTCTTGAAAAAATTATCTTCGTCCTGCATTAGCGTAAGGATAGCGGCGGCGTTTGCGGCGTCAGCAAGCGCTGTGTGGTGCGTACCTTCGAAATTTCGATTTATCGCGCCGACAGCGTACCTTAAAGCAAGGCTGTTGCTCAAACCGATTCTGTCGTCAAATTCCTTTTGAATGTCAATCCATTGCCTTTCCAACCTGTGAACGTCGAATTGCGGCAATTTGTAGGTACATTCGCTTTTAAGTTGGTTAATGTCGGACGAACTCCACGAATAAATTTTCATATCCCAGCCGCCGACCCATTTGAAGAAATTTTTAAATTCCTCGACGAACATATTTTTATCGGCAACGGTTTCATTGGTTATTCCGGTTAGATTGGTAATGTGTTTGCTGATACTGCTAAATTCCGGTTTCACGTAACATTGAAATTCGTCGATTTGCTGATAATTTTCGTCTAGCTTAACCGCGCCAATTTCAATTACTTCCTCCAAAAGAAATTTGCGCACCTCACGCCTACTGCGTTGTATGGGGTTCATTTCCAAATCTATCACTATATGAACCATCTAATCCCCTCACATTTCAATTTTCATTGTACTTGGAAGGTTAGCACAAATCCGCTCATTTGTAAACATTATCGGCATTTCTTTTCACGAAAAGAAACGCCTAGCAAAGAAAAGGGCGGCGCGGGTTGTCACATCACGTGACAAGCGCGCCGGGCCGCCATCCGTGGCGGCCTCTTATTTTCGGTTATAAGGTTTTCACGCAGTACAAAATGTACATCGTCGCCAACGCAAAATACGGTCCGTAGGCAAAGTAGCTTTTCCTGTTTTTGCGATTGATTAAAATTAACAGCAACGCCGCTATTCCGCCCAATACGCACGCCATTATCACCACGCGCAATAAATTTTCCGAGCCGAGCCATATTCCCAAAACAAAAATTAATTTCACGTCACCGCCACCAATCCCGCCGTGCGTCAGTACCGCTATCAGCAAAAATATTCCGCCGCCTATCAGCGCCGCCGCGAGCCTGTCCCAAAGCGGCAAATCCAAATGAATCAGCGCCAATATCCCCACCACAGCGAACGGCAACAGCATTTTGTCGAAAATCACGTATTGCTCAAAGTCCGTGAAAATTATCAGCGCCAGAAAAAAATTCGCCGCGATTAAATAAATCTGCAGCGGCGCTTGCACCTGCGCGACGTTGTAAATGCTCACGAATAAAATTGCGGCTAACAGCGGTTGCCGAAATTTGGCGCGGCTTTGCATTTCCGCGGGGAAACTTAGCGGCGCTGTCGGCAATTTGTACAGAAAATCTATCCAGCGCGAGCCAAAAAATGTCAGCGCCAAACTTAAAATTATCGCCGTCAACATAACAATTCACGGTAAATCTCGGCGTCCAAATTTTTAAAAACGTTGAACACGACAACTAAATCATTGAGCGTCAAAAATTTTTTCACAGTGGCAACGGCAATTTCGGCGGCGCGTCGATTCGGAAAATGAAATTCGCCCGTCGAAATACAGCAAAACGCAATGCTTTTCAAATTATTTTGCGCGGCAAGTTCAAGGCAAGATTTATAACAATCGGCAAGCAAATTTTCTTCAGCGGCGGTTGGCTTATCGGAATAAATAATCGGACCGACGGTATGAATTACGAATTTGCTGGGCAGATTAAACGCGGGCGTAATTTTCGCGTGACCGGTGGGCTCGTTGCCGGTAGAAATTTTATTGCAGGCGTCGCGCAGTTCAAGACCGGCGGCTGAATGAATCGCGTTGTCAATGCAATTATGAAGCGGTACAAAACAGCCGAGCAAAGCGGAATTGGCGGCGTTAACGATGGCGTCAACTTCCAGGCGCGTAATGTCTCCCTGCCACAGCTTGATATTTTTTTCAATATCGGGAATATCGGCAAGTTTAACCACGCCGCGCTCTTTGACTTCGGCGGATAAAATTTCGTCCTGCACCTTCAAAAAAGCTGCGTCAAGCGGCATTGGCGGGCGAATGTTCATCAGCGCGCGCAATAATTTTCGCTGTGAAATTAAATCGTTCGGCACGGGCGGAATTTTCACTTCCGGCATTTCGGCGATTAATTTTGAATTGAGCCATTTTATTTTTGAAAGTTTGTCCATTGGCGGATACCTCAAACCTGCGCGAGGAAATCTTTGATATCGGCGTCAACAGCGATAGATTGAGCGGCAATTTGTTTCGGAATGACTGCCGCGCCCTTGTTTACGCAAATGTAACGCGCCTTCGGATTTTCGGCGGTGAAATTCCAAAACGGATATTTGATAATTCCAGGCGTATTCGCGCCAACGCCCAATTCCAAATAAACGATATCGCCGAGAAAATTTTTGTGCAGGAATTTATGATAATGCGCGGACGCCAATTTCCAACCGGCGTCTTCAACAAAAGTATCGTCGATTCGAAGATTGGTCGTCATCATTTCGCCGCATTTCGGGCAATGCGGAATTAATTCAGTTGGAATTTTCATATCGCGCTGAGCGGCAGCCATTTTTCGAATAATTTCCTCGTTGTCGTCTTTCGGTTGACGGACTGGAACAAGCCGTAATCGCCCTGTGTGTAAAAAAGTCTGGATTTATCGAAACCGGCGTTTTGAAAGAGATGATCAACGTTCGTAGTCAGTACAAAATAATCTTTGTCGCGCACAATTTCCAAAAGTTTCAAATGGACTTCGGAGGGCGGCTGGTCGTAACGATTAACCAAAATATTTCTGCTCCAAAAAGCCCAAAATTCTTCGGGCGTTTCGTACGGATAAAAGCCGCAGCTGTACATATCGGTAAAGCCGTATTTTTTTTCAAAGTCAGCGAAATTTTTTTCAAAGCGTTCGCCGGAATAAGTATAACCCGCCGCCGTTGACAAACCCGCACCCGCGCCGATTAAAATTATTTTTGCGTCGCGCAGGACTTTCGCCGCCTCAGAAATTTTGTCCGTCATATTATCACCTCAACCAAAAAAGGCAGTACCGATAGTTTCAACGATACTGCCTTCAAGTTTATTTTCGCGAATTTAAATTTTGAATTACTTAATATCGACTTTTGCGCCGACTTCTTCGAGTTTAGCTTTAAGAGCTTCCGCGTCAGCTTTGGAAATTTTTTCTTTGACAGGAGCGGGCGCGCCGTCGACAAGAGCCTTAGCTTCTTTGAGTCCAAGACCGGTAGCTTCGCGGACGACTTTGATAACCTTAATTTTTTCTGCGCCGACTTCTGCAAGTACAACGTCAAATTCAGTTTTTTCTTCTTCAGCTTCCGCTGCTGCTGCCGGAGCTGCTGCTGCAACTGCCACCGGTGCTGCTGCCGATACGCCAAATTTTTCTTCCATAGCCTTAACGAGTTCCGAAAGTTCCAATACTGTCATTGAGCCAATAGCTTCAATAATTTCTTCTTTAGTCATTATTAATTAACCTCCAAATTTCAACAAATAATTAAGCCGCTTCTTTTTCGCGTTTCTCGCGCAGAGCGTCGATAACGCCGACAGCGTTTCTGATAATAGCCGAGAGCAAGCCAACTGTATTTGCCAGCGGCGCGTTCATGCTGCCCAAAAGTTTTGCAATGAGTTCTTCCTTGCTAGGCAATGCGGCAAGCGCTTTAACTTCCTTGTCGCTGAGAACTTTTTTATCGAGCAAGCCTGCTTTAATCGTCAAAATGCCCGCGTCTTCCAGCTTATTTTTCTTCATAAAATCGCAAAGAATTTTCGCCGGTGCAACTGCATCAGCCGTTGAAAAAGCTATCGCCGTTGTGCCTTCCAGGTGCGAATCGAGCCCTTCAATGCCCAAATCTTTCGCCGCAATTCTCAGCATTGTATTTTTCACAACTTTATATTGAACGCCGGCCGCGCGCAATTCACGGCGCATTTGAGTATCCGTCGCAACATTCAAGCCCTTGTAACTAGCCACCACAACGCTTTTAGCGTCCGTCAGCCACGTTTTAATTTCGGCAACAACTGCCTCTTTCTTAGGTGTAACACCCACGTCAAAATCACCTCCCAAATTAAAAATTCCCCGACCAAAGACAATCGGAGAAACTTTTTTAATGGTAAAGCTCCGACCTCGGCAGGCGCTTTAATCGATAAATCGAACCTGCTGTCTATGGTCAAATATTTTTTAGTTGTTAACGAAAATTACGGCAAAACCACCGGAACGCCAGGACCCATTGTCGCGCTGAGCGTGATTGATTTGACGTATTGCCCCTTAGCTGCCGCCGGTTTCACGCGAATTAACGTATCCAAGAGCGTCTGATAATTTTCAGCGAGTTTCTGATTTTCAAATGACGCCTTGCCAATCGGGCAGTGAATGTTACCGGCTTTATCCGTGCGGTATTCGATTTTACCGGCTTTTTGCTCCGAAACAGCCTGCGCGATATTCGGCGTGACTGTACCGAGTTTCGGGTTCGGCATTAAACCGCGCGGACCTAAGAGTTTACCGAGACGACCGACAACGCCCATCATATCCGGCGTAGCAACCGCCACGTCGAAGTCGAACCAGCCGCCCTTGATTTTTTCGATAAGTTCATCTGAACCAACGAAATCTGCGCCGGCGTCTTCAGCTTCCTTGACTTTTTCGCCCTTGGTGAAAACCAAAACGCGCTTAGATTTACCAATACCATTCGGCAGTACAACCGCGCCGCGAACTTGTTGGTCAGCGTATTTCGGGTCAACGCCGAGGCGAACGTGCATTTCAATTGTTTCGTCGAATTTGGCTGTGGCAGTTTTTTTCGCCAAGTCAACAGCCGCGTCGACTTCGTACAATTTACCGGCTTCAATAAGTTCAGCCGCCGCACGATATTTCTTGCTTTTCTTTGCCATTACAAAAATTCCTCCTCGTGGTACAATCGATTTCTCTCCCACGGTTAAAAATTACGCGACAATCTCAATTCCCATACTGCGAGCAGTGCCTTCAATCATACGCGTTGCCGCCTCGATTGACGCCGCATTGAGATCTTTCATCTTCATCTCGGCAATTTCCACAGCCTTAGCGCGCGGAAGTTTCGCAACCTTATTTTTATTCGGCTCGCCAGAAGCTTTTTCAATACCAGCCGCTTTTTTCAACAGGATAGCCGCCGGTGGAGTTTTCGTGATAAATGTAAAAGATCTGTCTTCGTAAACCGAAATTTCAACCGGAATAATCAAGCCTACCTGTTGCGCGGTGCGGTCGTTGAACTCTTTGACGAACGCCATAATGTTGACGCCCGCTTGACCGAGCGCAGGACCTACAGGCGGCGCTGGTGTAGCTTTACCCGCCGGAACTTGCAACTTGACAACTTTGGTAATTTTCTTTGCCACAATTACACCCCCTCTCGTTGAAGGTTAAATTTTCTCAACTTCGCTGACATCCAAATCTACCGGCGCATTTTCCACCAAAACTTTAACGCGCCTCTTAGCAACGTCAATATCCTTTACAATAGCAACGCGATTTTCAAACAAGCCGGAAATTATCCTTACGCGGTCGTTAATCTCAAAGCCAATCGGAGTATCTTCGGGGCGCGCCTCTGCCAATTCAACTAAGATTCGTTTAGCCTCGTCCAAGGTAAGCGGTATCGGTTCTTTTTCTGAGCCAACAAAACCCGTGACGCCGTTGGTATTTCGCACGACGAACCACGAATAATTATTGACAATCATATCAACCATAACGTAACCTGGAATCAGCTTTTTCTTGACAACTCGACGCTTGCCGTCTTTGAACTCGGATTCTTCGCGCATTGGCACAACCACGTCAAAAATCACGTCGCCTAAATCCTGCGCTATAACTTTTTTGTCCAAATTTGCCTTGACTTTATTTTCATAGCCGGAAAAAGTGTGAATGACGTACCACGCCCGCTTGGATTTATCCTTTTGTTCTGAATCGTTAGGCTTGTGTTCCATAAGGACTCCTTTCAGCCGAGGATGACGCGAAAAAGTTTTGCAAATGCCGTGTCACATACCCATATCAGCGCGCAAACTATCACTACGGTTAATCCAACAACGCCCGTGTAAGAAACCAGCTCTTTTTTAGTCGGCCACGATACTTTGTTTAATTCGGCTCGCACTTCACGAAGAAATTGCAATGCGCCTTTTTTCTCGACGGCTTCAGTTTTTTCCGCCAAATCTTACACCTCCGCCCGTTGCCGTTTACTTAGTTTCCTTATGAAGAGTATGCTTTTTGCAGAATTTGCAATACTTTTTCAGTTCAATTCTGTCGGGGGTATTTTTTTTGTTTTTGTTGGTCCTGTAATTGCGATTTTTACATTCGGTACAGGAAAGCGTAATGTTTGTGCGCATTTTTCGACCTCCTTAAAAATAAAACCCCTAAGCAGGGGGAGTTAGTTTACAAAGTTGGTGGCGGCACCTAGATTCGAACTGGGGACACTCCGGGTATGAACCGAATGCTCTGACCAACTGAGCTATGCCGCCATGATAGAGCTGATGACCAGGATTGAACTGGTGACCTTATCCTTACCAAGGATACGCTCTGCCGACTGAGCTACATCAGCTTGGTTGCGGAGACCGGAATCGAACCGATACTCTTTGGGTTATGAGCCCAATGTGTTGCCGTTTACACCACCCCGCGGTAGTTGCTAAAATCAATTCAGCTTGTGAAGTGTACCATTTTAATCAGCGTATGTCAAGAAAAATTTTGCCGGACTGCCTCGGAAATAATAATCGCCGCAGCCGCCGCCACATTTAAACTTTCGGCGCGCCCGCTCATTGGAATGTAAATTTTCTTAGCCACGCTCAAAATTTCCGCCGATACGCCTTCCGCCTCGCTGCCAAAAACTATCGCGCTTTTTTCGATAAAATTATGCTCAAAATAAATTTCAGCCGTGGAATCGAGCGCCGCCGCCAAAATTTCCACGCCTGCTGACTTCATTAATTCCAAAAATTTTAGCCGTGATAATTTTACAATCGGTAGACTGAAAACTGCGCCCATTGACGCCCGCACGACTTTGGGATTGAAAATGTCCGCCGAATCTTCCAAAATTGCCACGCCGCAACCGAACGCCTCCGCCGTCCGCAAAATCGTTCCCAAATTCCCTGCGTCGTGTACCGCGTCAAGTGCCACGATTATTTTTTTTGTTAAAAGTTGCTCCGGCGTTGAAATTTTTCGCCGCACGATTAGCATTACGCCCTGCGGGGTTTTGGTGTCGCTGATTTTGGCGAAAGTTGCCGCGGGTATTTCGTACATCTGCGCGAAATTTTTTAGGCGCTCGATTAATTTTGTTTGCCGCGGACTTTTCAAAAATTCTGCTGTGAAAAACCCAAATTCTATTGATGCCGGATTAACCATTTCGCACAGGCGCAAACCTTCAGCCACGAATAGATTTAATTCTGCGCGAAATTTTTTTAGTTTTAATTTCTGAGCGATTTTCAAATTGGCATTCGACACTTAAAACAACAACTCCTACGCGCTTACGAGGCGCGCATGGACGCGCGCCCCGCCCGCGCTAGTCACGTGATGTGACTACAGCGGGCAGTTTTCTTTCTTTGCTAGGCGTTTCTTTCTTTCCGAAAAGAAAGAAATGCCGACATTGATTTTAAAGGCAAGAAATAAAATTGGCAAGCTTTTTCTTGACAAGGCGGCGGGATTTGTTTATGATACACAAGCACGGCAATTGAAAAGTTTCCATAGCCCCGGGCGTTCGATTGCTGATTTAGATTTCGTGATTCTGGAGGAAATTCCAATGAAAGATACTTACATGGCAAAGGCGGGCAGCGTTGAAAAGAAATGGTATCTGTTTGACGCTGAAGGGCAAGTAGTAGGTCGCCTTGCGTCGGAAATTGCTAAAATTTTGCGCGGCAAAAATAAACCCGAATTTACGCCGCACGTTGATACCGGCGATTATGTTATCGTCATTAACGCGGAAAAAGCCGTGTTCACCGGCAAGAAACTTCGCAAAAAACTTTATTATCATCATACCGGCTACCCTGGCGGCGCGAAATTTGCAACTGCCGCCGAATGGCTCAGAAAATATCCCGAACGCATCATTGAGCACGCCGTCAAAGGTATGTTGCCGAAAAATAAACTCGGCGCTGATTTGTTCCGGAAACTTCACGTGTACGTTGGCGACAAACATCCGCACGCCGCTCAACAGCCCGAAGAATTGAAAATCGAAAGGTGATTATAAATGGCAGAAGTTAGTTATTACGGCACAGGTCGCCGCAAAAGTTCTATCGCCCGCGTTCGCCTTATCCCGGGCAACGGCAAAGTTACAATCAACGGGCGCGCTATGGAAGATTATTTTGGTTTGAAAACGCTTGAGCTGATTGTGCGTCAGCCGCTCGTTCTTACCGAAATGGAAGATAAATATGACGTCGTTGCCAATGTTAAAGGCGGCGGCACTTCCGGACAAGCCGGCGCTATTCGTCACGGCGTTACTCGCGCTTTAATGGAACTCGACGAAGGTTTGCGCCCCGCGCTCAAAAAAGCCGGTTTCGTTACCCGCGACCCCCGCGAAAAGGAACGCCGCAAGTACGGTCTCAAAAAAGCACGCAAAGCTTCACAATTCTCAAAACGTTAATATTTTTTTCGAAAATAAATTTCTCAGCCTCGGCAAATGTCGGGGTAATTTTTTTATGGAGGCTAAAATTACATTGCAAAAAATTATCGGTGTTCGACTGAAAAAAGCCGGCAAAGTTCACCTGTTCGACCCCGGCGACGACGATATAAAATGCGGCGATTCTGTGATTGTTGAAACCGTGCGCGGGCTGGAATGCTGCGAAGTTGTTATCGGCGTGCGCGAAATTCCAATTTCCGAAAGTCCCGATTGCCCGAATATCCAAACGCCGCGCCGCATTCACCGCAAAGCCACTCAAGCCGACCTTGCGCGCGTGGCTGAAAATCGTACTAAGGAAAAGCGCGCCTTCGATATTTGCGCTGAAAAAATTGCTGAACACGGGCTGCCCATGAATTTGATTAACGTGGTTTACACTTTCGATATGAAAAAAATTGTGTTCGAATTTACGGCGGAAAATCGCGTTGATTTTCGGGCGCTGGTTCGAGATTTGGCGTGTATTTTCCACACGCGGATTGAACTTCGGCAGGTTGGTATTCGCGAAGAGGCGCGGATTTTGGGCGGAATTGGATGTTGCGGGCGCGTGCTTTGCTGTTCAACTTTTCTGGGCGATTTCGCGCCGGTTTCAATTCGTATGGCTAAGGAGCAAAATCTTTCGCTGAATCCTACCAAAATTTCCGGAATTTGCGGCAGGCTCTTGTGTTGCTTGAAATACGAAAATGACTATTACCACCAGAATTATGTTGAGCAGGCGCAAAATTTTCAGCCGAAGCAAGGCGAGCGCGTTGTTTTCAAAGATAAAATCGGCGGCAAAGTTGTTTCGATTAATGAGACGCGGAAAAATGCAACGATACTTTCTGACGACGGCAAAACGATTGTGGCGGGCTGGGCGGATTTGTTGCCGCTTGAAGGCGACGCCGCGGAAATTTCAAGCATTGTTGACGAACCGGCGGAAGTTGACATTGAGGCAGAGCCGGTTGAGCCTCCGCGCCCGAATAAAAATAAAATCGGCAAAAATCCCAATCGCCCGAATAAAAATCCTAAGCCGAAGAATTTTAAGCAATGAAAATTGAACTGCGCGAAGACGAGCGGCTTGACGATTTGATGAAGTCGGGGCGGCGCATTATCCAAAACGAACAGGAATTTTGCTTTTCGATGGATTCGGTATTGATAGCGCATTTCCCAATTTTGAAGCGGAAATTCAAAGTTTTAGATTTGGGAACGGGCACGGGCGTGATACCGCTTTTAATCGCCGACGAAGTTTCGGAAATTTGCGCTGTGGAATTAAATTCGCGAATGGCAGAAACGGCGCGACGGAATGTCGAGTTGAATAATCTTGCTGAAAAAATCCGCGTGATTGAAGGCGATTATCGGCAGCACAGGAAAATTTTTCGCGCAGAAAGTTTTGATTTGGTTATCGCCAATCCGCCGTATGTTCCGGTTAAAGACGGCGATTCAAACAAAATTCAAGGCGTGGCGCGGGCGCGGCACGAATTTACTGCCACCCTTGAGGACGTCGTTACGGCGGCGCGGTTTGTCTTGAAATTTCACGGCTCATTTTGTATGATACATTTGGCGGCGCGGCTGACTGAAATTGTTGACGCACTTCACAGACACCAATTCGAAATGAAACGCCTGCAAATCATTCAGCCGAAAATTGGGCGCAATGCGAATTTGATAATGCTTGAGGCGGTCGTTGGAGCAAATTCCGGCAGTTTGAAAATTTTGCCGCCGCTCATTGTCCACGAATCCGACGGCTCATATACCACTGAAATTAAAAAAATTTATGGATTGTGATTCAGCATTTCTTTCTAGAAAGAAACGCTGGCAAAGAAAGCGCCGCTCAGATAGTCGACTTCCGGTCGACTAATTCGCGGCGGGGTTTGGCGCGCATCCGTGCGCGCTTCTTTTGGAGATATTTAATTATGACAGGAATTTTATATTTGGTCGCTACGCCGATTGGCAATTTGGACGATATGACTTTCCGCGCGATTAAAATTTTGCAGGAGGTTGACGTTATCGCCGCCGAAGATACCCGCCATACCCGAAAACTTTTGACGCATTTTGAAATTCACACGCCGCTTATTCGCTACGACGAATTTGTTGACGCCAATAAAATTCTTCAGCTCCTGCGCGAAGGCAAAAATGTTGCCTGCGTTTCTGACGCCGGTATGCCCGCCATTTCCGACCCGGGCGCTGATTTGGTTAAATTGGCTGTGGCGGAAAATATTGCCGTTTGCCCTGTGCCTGGCGCCAATGCCGCTTTGAGCGCGCTGATTTGTTCGGGGCTCGATACTTCCAATTTTACTTTTGCAGGATTTTTGCCCAAATCAACGAAAAACCGTAGGGAAAGGCTAAACGATTTGGCGACGCACGCTGAGACTTTGATTTTTTATGAAGCGCCGCACCGCATTAAAAAAATTTTGGCTGAGATGGCTGAAGTTTTCGGCAATCGTCCGGCTTGCATTGCCCGCGAATTGACTAAGATTCACGAAGAATTTATTCGCGCAGGACTGGCTGAACTTGCTGATAAAATCGGCGAGCCGCGCGGTGAATTTGTTATTGTCGTCGAGGGCAGCAAACTTGAGGCTGAAAATTTGCCCGCAGAAAATTTTCTTGACGTTTATCAAAATTTAATTGCCGCCGGTGTCGATAAAAAATCTGCAATTCGTGAAGTTGCCCAAAAATTTAATCTTAGTCGGCGCGAAATTTATAATGCTGTCGTTGATTTGGAAAAGGGGAGTTTTGAAGATGGACAAGACGGTTAAGGGTATCGTTGGAGGCGATGAATTTTTCACCGAAATTTTGATTCGCGGCTTGACTTTGCACGGCGCGGCGGACGGTTATTACGTTGGCAATTTCACGGAAAATATTGGCAATCAGTTGGTGCAAAAATACGGCGTGCATTTCCGGAAAAATATTAATGACTTCGTGCCAAATTCGGCGATATTGTTTTTGTCATTTGAGCCGTTTGAAACTGAAAAAATGCTTAGCCGATTGGCGGACAAAATCACGCCGGACGCGCTGATAGTTTCGGTGGTTTTCGATTTGAAACTTGAGGCGATTGAGGCGGCTTTTCCGAATAATGAAATTGTGCGGCTGTTCATAACGCCGTCGATAATTTCGGGGCAAGGTTTGGGCGCGTATGTTATCAGCCAAAATGCGTCAATGAGCGCCAAAAGTGTTGCGCAGATTATTTTGAACGAATGCGGCGATGTTTTGAATGTTGAAAGCGAGCAGGAACTTGAGGCGCTGGCGGATTTTTTGACGGCGAACAGTTATATTTCGTACGTGATGGTGCAGAATATGATGAAGAGCGCGCGGAAATTGGGCATGACTGACAAAGAGGCAACTTTCACGGTCGGCAAACTTTTCAAGGGGACGTTGTACACATTACTGGATAACGGCACGGATACCAGCGCGATGATTCGGCGCGGCACTCTCGACAAAAAATTTCGCACGAAAGTTACAAAGCTGATTGAAACGCAGGGCATAAAAGACGAACTTGAAAAATTTATTGAAAAGCCGGTTTACGCGGAAGTCGTTGAAGCCGAAGAAGAAGCTAAGGCTGAAAATTCAGCTCCGGCGGCTACAGCGGCGGCGAAAAGTCCTTCAAGCGGCGGCGATTCAAGTTCCGGCGGCAACCCGAAAGTTAAAATTCGCGACAAATCGCAGGCAACCTTGGGCGTTCGTATTCCAAAACTGCAAATGCATTTTCGCGGTAAATAAAGATTTTTTTATATCAGCATTTCTTTCTTTTTGGAAAGAAAGAAACGCTTGCAAAGAAAGAAAACTGCCCGCATTAGTCGCATCACGCGACTAGCGCGGGCGGGGCGCGCGTCCATGCGCGCCTCTAATGTTGGCAAATAAATTAATTGGAAGGAAATTTTTATGAGTAAACCTGCATATTACATAACGACGCCGATTTATTATCCGAGCGCCAAATTGCACATCGGGCACGCGTATTGTACGACGATTGCTGACACTATCGCCCGATATAAACGTTTGACGGGTTACGACGTTTTCTTTTTGACGGGCAGCGACGAACACGGGCAAAAAATTCAACGCACTGCCGAGGCGCAGGGTATCACGCCGATTGAATATGTTGATAAAATTGTCGACAGTTTCAAGGAATTGTGGCGGCGGTTGGATATTTCAAATGACGATTTTATCCGCACGAGCGAGCCGCGCCACCATAAAGTTGTGCAGGAAATTTTCCGGCGCATTCGCGACAACGGTGATATTTACAAGGGCGAATATACCGGCTTGTACTGCACACCCTGCGAATCCTATTGGACGGAAATTCAGCTTGACGAAAACGGCTGCTGCCCCGATTGTCACCGCCCCGTCGAAAAAGTTTCCGAGGAGGCTTACTTTTTCAAAATGTCCAAATACGCCGACGCCGTTTTAAAGCACATTGAAGATAATCCGGAATTTTTAGAGCCGAAATCGCGCAGAAATGAAATGATTAATTTTATCAAGCAGGGGCTGGAAGATTTGTGCGTGTCGCGGACTTCGTTTAATTGGGGCATTCCCGTGCCGGACGACGAAAAGCACGTTATCTATGTTTGGTTCGACGCGCTGACAAATTATCTGACGCCGATTGGCTATCTTGACGACGCCGAAAAATTTGCTAAGTTTTGGCCGGCGGATTTGCATTTGGTTGGTAAAGAAATTGTTCGTTTCCACACAATTATTTGGGGCTGCATTTTGATGGCGTTGGGGATTGAACTTCCCAAAAAAGTTTATGGGCACGGCTGGCTTGTCATTGACGGCGGCAAGATGTCGAAGTCCAAAGGCAACGTGGTTGACCCGATGCTTTTGATTGACGAATTTTCGGCTGACGCTATCAGATATTTTCTCCTGCGCGAAATAGTTTTAGGGCAGGACGGCAATTTTAACCGCGACGCGCTGATTCAACGTATTAACGCGGATTTGGCTAACGATTTGGGAAACTTATTGCACCGTTCGCTGAATATGATTAACAAATTCCAAAAGGGAAGTCTGCTTGAACCGAATGAAGATACCGTTTCGCTGAAAACTGAGGCGCTCGACACCGTCAAAGAATATCGCGCGCTTATGGATAATCTGCAAATTTCGGACGCCGTTAAATTGGTTTGGAAATTTATCACGCGCTGCAACAAATATATCGACGAAACCGCGCCGTGGAAATTGGCGAAAGACGAAACGCAGAAACAAACTCTGACGAACGTTTTGTACAATCTGGCTGAATCGTTGCGTATCATTGCAATTTTAATTTCGCCGTTTATGCCGGTAACTTCGCGCAGGATTTTTGAGCAGTTGCAAATCGCGCAGGACTTTGATAAAATGCAATTCGCTGACGCTGAATTTTTCGGCAAACTTGAAAATAATCACGTCGTGGGCAAACCCGAACAACTTTTCCCTCGTATCGAAATTTAGGAGGCAATTATGGATTATTCAACCTACTTGAAAAATTATCCTTCGAAAGAAGGGCGTTTCGGCAAATTCGGCGGTGCGTATCTTCCGCCCCAACTCGTTCCCGCTATGGACGAAATTACCGAAGCTTACCTTACAATTTGCCATTCGTCGCAATTTATCAACGAACTTAGACGTATTCGCCGCGAATTTCAAGGTCGTCCGACGCCCGTTTATCATTGCGAAAAACTTAGCCGCAAAATCGGCAAGACGCAAATCTATTTGAAGCGCGAAGATTTAAATCACACCGGCGCGCACAAGCTGAATCACTGCATGGGTGAAGGTTTGCTTGCTAAATTCCTCGGCAAGAAGCGCATTATCGCTGAAACGGGCGCGGGGCAGCACGGCGTAGCGTTGGCAACCGCCGCCGCGTTTTTCGGGCTGGATTGTACGATTTACATGGGCGAAGTTGACGTTGCGAAACAAGCGCCGAATGTTGCGCGCATGAAAATTTTGGGCGCTAATGTTGTTTCTGTCAAAGACGGGCAGCGCACGCTCAAAGAGGCTGTTGACGCGGCTTTTGCTGATTATCTCGAAAATTACAAGGAAACGATTTACTGTATCGGCTCGGCGGTTGGTCCTCACCCGTTCCCGATGATGGTTCGCGATTTTCAAATGGTCGTTGGTTACGAGGCGCGCGAACAATTTCAAGAAATGATGGGTTTTTTGCCGGACGTTGTAACTGCGTGCGTAGGCGGCGGCTCTAATTCAATTGGAATGTTTTTGCCGTTTATAAATGATCCTGTTGAAATTGTCGGCGTCGAACCGCTTGGGCGCGGCGAAAAAATTGGCGACAATGCGGCGTCCATGACATACGGCTCTGAAGGCGTTATGCACGGCTTTGACAGCATAATGCTGAAAGATTCGAGCGGTGAGCCTGCACCGGTTTATTCAATCGCAAGCGGGCTTGATTATCCGAGCGTTGGACCAGAACATGCATTTCTGCGCGAATGTGGGCGCGTGAAATATGACGTTGCCACGGACAGAGAGGCGGTTGACGCATTTTTTAAACTCAGCCGCTACGAAGGGATAATCCCCGCGCTGGAAAGTTCCCACGCTTTGGCTTATGCTATGCGTCGTGCTAAGGAAATGGACGCAGGCTCAATACTTGTCAATTTAAGTGGACGTGGCGACAAAGATTTGGATTATGTTATTGAAAAATACGGTTATGGTGAAGATTTCAAAGACTTTGATTGATGACTTTTTTAACGATAGCGAGGCGCGAAGAGCATGCTTTGCTTACGCAAACCACGCAGGACGCGCGCCAACCCCGCGCCTAGTCACGTGATGTGACTAATGTGCGGAAGTTTTCTTTCTTTGCTTTAGCGTTTCTTTCTTTTTCAAAAGAAAGAAATGCGTTTTTTATTTTAACTAAATTTGTTTTCAATACTTGACATCGGGGGGGGGCAATGATATACTTTTATTTGTATAAATGGATTTTCAAAGGATTATGTTACTTGAAAGGAGTCGGTAACAATGGCAACCTTAATTAATTTGACCGGAGGAGTTACAGACACAACAACTTCGAATGTCACTTTTGTAGGAAAAACTAACACACAAAGTAATTTGACGACTAGGGGGGATAATGTTATAGTTGACGCCGCGAACAGAGCGGACGTAATTATAAATTACGGTTCAAAAGTTTCAATTTCCGGCGGCGCGGGTGGCGACAAAATTTATGTTGAAGACGGTTCAGATGTCACCGTCAAGGGCGGCACCGGAGCAGACAAAATTTACAACAACACCGGCAACGGCGTGATTTATCAGTACGCAACGGGCGACGGCAAAGATAGCATCTACGGATTTAATTCAAATGATACTCTGAAGATTACTGCCGGAAAAATAACCGCTAATCGTCAAGTCGGCGCTGATTATTGCTTCACTATCGGCAGCGGTACTACAAATCAAGTAATTTTAAAAAATGTGCAGGCGGGTTCGACCATTCATTGGCAAGACAGCCTTGGTGCAGATTTTTCTTTTGAAGTTCCCAAAATTATCTACGGTACAACCGCCGGAGATATTCTTGAAAATTCTCAAGCTCAATTTACTATCGACGCCAAAGCCGGCAATGACACAATTACCAACAACGGCGACGAAGTTAGCATTAGCGCCGGAGCAAACGCCGACAAAATCACCAATACCGGCGCTCAAGTTATCGTTGACGCGGGAACAGGCAATGATACGGTTTACAATACCGGCGATGAAGTTTCAATTTTCGGCGGAACTGACACCGGCAAGGACAGCATTTTGAGCAGCGGAAAAAATGTCAGTATTGACGCAGGCGCGGGCGACGATACTATTAAAATCTTCGGCGATTTGGTTTATGAGGTCACGGTCGAGGGCGGCAAAGGTAGCGATAAAATTTACAATGAAAGTGTTGCCCTGGAAGGAAAGACCGGCGTTATTTACAAATTCACTGACGGCGACGGTTCGGATATTATTTATGGTTTCAATCCTACATTTGATATTCTGCAGTTCAACACCGACGAAGAGATAAGCTATGAGCAGAGTTGCCAGGATCTTATCTTCACCGCGGGCGACGTAACTGTTACAATCAAAGATATGTTTGCTAATGCTGCTATCAAATACAAAAAAGGCGATGACGGCGAAATTCAGACTGCAACTGTATCGGACGAAATAAACGGTACTGATTCGGCTGACAACATTTATAACACCGTAAACGAAGTTAATATTGCCGCTAACGGTGGCGACGATTATATCTACAATTCCGGAGAAGGACTTGAAATTGACGCGGGCGCAGGTAAAGATACCGTTTTGAACAAAGGCAATTCCGTTGTCATTAACGGCGGCGACGGTAAAGATTCTATTGTCAACGGCGACCTTTACAGTCCACTTGCGGCAAGTTTCGCTGAAATTTACGGCGGCGCTGACAGCGACACAATCATTAACTACGCAACTATCGTCACGATTGAAGGCGGCACCGGCAACGACATCATTTATAATTATGGCGACGCTGTAACTTATAAATACACAGAAGGCGACGGCAACGATACCATTTACGGTTTCACAGAAAATGATGTACTTGAAATTGACGGCGAAATTTCCGATACCAATATCACTTCCGCGGGCATCGTTATCACCGTTAAAGGCGCGACCAGTGCAACCAACGGAATAATCACCATTAAAGACGTTGAGGCGGGTACTAAAATTAATCTCATTGACAGCAGCGGCGAAAGAGAATTGCCCGTTTACAGCGTTATCGAAATGGATTCGCGTTCGCCTTCTTATGAAAACTACGACGACGAAGTTAAGATTAATGGCTCGTCCGCTTCCGACGCTATCGTTAATTATGGCGACAGCGTTAAAATTGACGGCAGCGCTCAAAGTGACACCATTGAAAATTACGGCGTGAAAGTCACAATCGACGGCGGAGCAGGTGACGATCTTCTCTATAATTCCAGAGACGAGGGCTTGTACATTTCAGAAGATGAATGGCAGTATGCTGAAGACAATCCGGTTTATATTTCGGGCGGCGCGGGTAAAGATACCGTTGAAAATTGGCAGAGAAACGCGACTATTTCCGGCGGCGACGGCGACGATTCCATTTCAAATTACGCGGCGCAAGCTTCGCTAAGCGCGGGCGCAGGCAATGACACTATCGAAACCTGGGGCGGAGTTGTCAGCGGCGATAAAGGCAATGACTTAATTATCCTCGGTACGGGTACTGAAGAGCGCAAAGAATCTGTTCTTGTCATTTATAAAAACGGCGACGGCTCGGATACAATTCAAAATTTCGGAAGCGCTGATGCATTGCAGATTTTTGACAGTGAATCTATATTGCAGTCCGACGGCACTTTGGCTAAGGCATTCGATACTTCCAGAGTTACGCGCAAAGGCAAGGATGTTTACATTCAATTCACGGACACCACGGCCACGCGCGCAACCGCTCAAACAATCGTCCTCAAAGATTTTGGCAAAAATCAACTCCAAATTTACAGCAACCCAAATAACGAAGGCGATACATCTTATGCTGCAGTGGAATTGTACAGCGACGTTGTTGCCACTACGGACGTAACCATTACCGCAACTAGGAGCTCCGATTTTATTCAAAATGACGATTGGGATTTCGACGACGGCTATTATATCAATGCTCTGGACGGCGACGATACCATCAGCAACCGTGGCAGCTTTGTTACCGTTAATGGTGGCGTCGGAACGGATTCAATTTTAAATGCATATGAAGGAGATTTGACCTGGAGCTATTACAATATCGAAATGGAAATGGAAACTGTAACGAATAGTGCGGGCAATTCGATACACCAAGTTAAAAGAGATTCAGACGGAAATATAATTTACCAAACCGATGCTGACGGCAATTACGTTTATTCTTTCTACGGCAATGCTGACAGAGAAGAATATCTGAGCTGGCTTACGCAAAGTCATTCGGGGCAAGCTTCAACCATTTTGGGCGGCGCAGGTAGCGATGTTATCAAAAATTACGCTTCCGGTATCGCGCAGGGCAAAAATTATATTCAGCTTGTGGATAATCCATGGACTTTAGAGTCAGGTGAATCAGCATATGAAACTATCTCCGCCGAGGAAGATGCTTATGTCGTGATTAGCGGCGAAGTTGGAGACGACAACATTTATAATACCGGCTCTTTGGTTTCAATTAGCGGCGGCGCTGGCGCGGATACAATTATCAATGACGCGGTTGACATCAGCGACAGCAACGTTGTAACAATCAATGCGGGCGCGGGCAACGATTTGATTATTAACCAGCTCCACGAAGCCGCGCAGGAGGCTATGGCGTTTGATTCAAAACTTGTGGCGAAAAATAAAGTCATTTACGAATTTGGAACAGCCGACAACAACAGCACAATTCGCGGTTTCACTGAGCGCGACGTAATTCATATCAACAATACTGCCGGTTTGACTTCCGCGAGCGCTTCCACCGGTTTGGTTGAAGGCGCGGCTATTCTCACAATCGGCAGAAGTAACGTTTTAATTGAGGATTTTGTTGGTAAGGAAATTAATTACGAATATGTAAATTCTGACGGTGAATTGGTTGAAGACTCCACAATCGTCAGCAATTACAAAATACTTTCCGCTCAAAATGACGCGTATTATTACAACGGCAGCTACATGATGATTGACGGCGGCGCGGGCAACGATTCTATTGATGTTACCGAAGCCTATAATGTTACCGTAAATGGCGGCTCTGGCAGAGATTATATCCGCGTTGGCGGCGACGAGGAAAAAGATCTTGCATATGACGGCGATTCTGACGATGTTTTAATTTCAGTAAATGGCGGCGCCGGTAATGATTCACTGTACATAAACTATGTCAAAAATATTGTGGTTGACGGCGGCATTGGTCACGATTTTATAAATTTAAACGACATGGAAAACGCGACCATAAGCGCCGGACGCGGCAACGATACCATTTACGCTTGGTCGAGTAAACCCGAATCTTCTTTCTTTGCCGGTGTCACATATCAATACACTTCCGGCGACGGCAGGGATTTGATTTTTGGTTACGAGGACGATCAGCAAATTCAAATTATTTCCGGAACTGTGTCCAAAGTTATGACGAAAAATGACGATACCGTTATAAAAATTGGCGGCGGCTCAATTACGCTCAAAGATTATACCGCTGACGTTAATTTGATTGACGCGAACGGTGACGCCATCGAATATGAAAGTGAAGATCTTCTTGACGACGATTTATTTATGAAATTCGAGGCGCGGCTGGCGGATATTGCGGAAATTCCGGTCCGCATAGAGCTCGCATCTGAATTCCGTTACCGGAAGATTCTTCCGGACAAGGATACCTTAATGATCGTCATTTCGCAATCCGGAGAAACAGCGGACAGTCTGGCTGCACTGCGGAAAGCTAAAGAATTGGGAATCAGGACGATGGCTCTTGTCAATGTTGTCGGATCAACGATTGCCCGGGAAGCTGATATGGTGCTTTATACGCTCGCAGGGCCGGAAATTGCAGTAGCTACAACAAAAGCATACAGTGCGCAGCTTGCAGCGATGTACTGCTTTGCCCTTCAATTGTCTCTGGTTCGAGGTAAAATCAAAAGCGATGATTATACCCGAATGATTGATGAACTGAATATGCTGCCCTCCAGGATGGTGCGGGTGCTGGAGGATAAAGAACGTATCCAATGGTTTTCCTCAAAGTACGCTAATGCGCGTGATATCTTCTTTATTGGCAGAGGACTGGATTACGCAATCAGCCTTGAAGGTAGTCTGAAAATGAAGGAAATCTCTTATATTCATTCCGAAGCTTATGCTGCCGGCGAGCTAAAGCATGGGACAATCAGTCTGATAGAAGAGAATACGCTTGTTATCGGTGTTTTGACACAGAAAGAGCTGATGGAAAAAACGATCAGCAATATGGCCGAATGCAATGCACGGGGCGCCTATCTGATGGGTGTTACCGTCTATGGTAATTACAGTGTTGAAGATGCGGCTAATTTTACGATCTATGTACCGAAAACCGATCCTCATTTTGCAGGCTCCTTAGCAGTTATCCCCCTGCAGCTGCTGGGCTATTATACGAGCGTTGCCAGAGGATTGGATGTGGACAAGCCGCGGAATCTCGCAAAATCCGTAACAGTAGAGTAAAGATTCGAAATAGGTAATTATGGATAAAATTCTGGTTCTGGACTTTGGCGGACAGTATAACCAATTGATTGCAAGGCGTGTCCGCGAAAATAATATTTATGCAGAGATTCGAGCTTATGATCGGATTTCAGTTGATGAGATCAGGGAGAAGGAATATAAAGGAATCATTTTCACAGGCGGTCCGAACAGCGTTTATGATGAATCTTCTCCGCATTTCGACCCTGCCTTTCTCGATCTCAATATTCCGGTTCTTGGTATTTGCTATGGCTGCCAACTCATCGCTTATATGAGAAACGGCATTGTCAGCAGCGCAGAAAACAGCAGTGAATACGGGAAAACGCGGCTGCATTCGGAAGATAATCCGCTGTTTCACAATATGCCTTCAGAGAGCATATGTTGGATGAGCCACCATGACTATATTCAAATTATTTCAGGGTGGACGTTAGCAACGCTCCGCGGCCGTTTTGCTCCGCAAAACTGGCCGTTCGCTTCCGCAATATGCAAAAACAGGGAAGAACAGATTTTACAGGAATTTGTAAGTTATATTCCACTAGGTTCAATCGGCAGGATCGCCAATGAATTGATAGAAGAGAACGGACTCTCTGAGAATTTTCCGATGCTGGTTGTCATGCCTGATAAATATGACTATCTGGAAGGAATCGATCCGAAAGAGTAAAAGGATTATACAGCCAAATTTCTGAAAAAAGATGACCGTCAGGGCGTTTTACCCTGACGGTCAATAGGAATCCCGAATTCCCGTTTCATTTTGCTGATCCAATTGCATCATAGATACGTGGTCTATCTTCAGATCAATAAATGTGAGACTAAAAAACTGTGATGCCTGTAATTCTTTACTCCTTTGTTTCAATCGGAAAAATATGCTTCTTTGAATTGTCCCCATAAGATATCCTACTTTCTCAGACCGGGAGAATTTATTATCTCCCCGCCTCTTGCATGTCCTCTTTAGGAAGGCCATGCGCTGTTCAGGTCGCCCTGGTGTCCCTGCACAACATTCTTGATGAGCGTGAACACAAGGAACCCGAGTACAACTGCGGCAACCGCAAGGATCATGTATTCAATAGACCCCTGACCATCCTGGTCGCCAAGAATTCCGTTACGACAAATTGATTCCAGCATAAGCATTGCGCAGAAATCAGGCTTTTCAGCCTTTGCTGATCAGTATACAAATTTTTATTTTGTAAACTTCAGCGAAACAGTTATAGAAAGGAACCGGAAATGAAACGGAATAAAAAGAAAATCAAAGGCCAGGCCTCCATTGAGTTTATGGTCCTTTTCCCAATGTTCATCCTGCTGGTTTTGGTACTTATCTCACTTGCTCTTCAGTGGCACGCGTTTCATGTAACAACCCAGGGAGCGCTGGAATCCGCAAGCGGAGGACTAAAAAAAGGCGCAGCAGCGGCATCTGCGGAAGCACCTTACGCGGATATCGAGATTCATAAGACCGGGGATGCTCGGCCCGGAGAAAATGTAATTGAGTCGGCGTTTTCAAAGTTTATCGGATTCACATCCAGCGGTACAGCACCGCAGCTGATTTCAAACCCCGCAAAGATCGATCTTGGGAATCCTTCTACCAAAGGTTATGTACAGGCACCGGGAAACTGGGAGTTTATTCCCTGTGATTCGGCCTGTAAGTAAGGAGTACTGATATGAAAAGAAAATTGAAAGCCCAGGGCTCCATTGAGCTGATGATCATCGCCCCGGTGATGATCTTCTTTATCTACGTCCTGTATCTGAACGGTGTCAGATTGCACAC
>CAJOMO010000027.1 GCA_905235685.1 uncultured Selenomonadaceae bacterium | reverse complement strand
TGACGCTCTGAAGAAATTCGGGGCGATTTTTTTTGTTTGAAATGTTATAATGTCCACGAAAAATTTTAATCGAGGTAATTATTTTGGGCAAAAATTTAGCAATGCTTTTAGTGGGATTGGCGGGCGTGTGCTGGGCGTCGTCGGGCGTGGCGGTGCAAGATTTTTTCAGCCATTCGACAAAAACGGCGATGGAATTAACCAACGTCAGAATGTGCACGGCGGGCTTGCTTATGGTGATAATTTTATTTCTGCGCGACAAATTCAGAGAATCGGCGGCGCGTATGAATCGCAAACCCAAACTTTGGCTGTACTTGGCGATTTACGGAATAATCGGCGTGGTCATGGTGCAGTTCACGTACTTTCAAGCAATTTCGATAGGCGGCGCGGCGGCAACCACGGTAATTTTATCGGCAACTCCGGCAATGGTCGTAATTTGGGAATCGCTTTACAACAAAAAATTTCCGCGGCGAGTCGAAATTCTTGCGGTGATTTTAGCGATATTCGGCGTATTTTTATTGGTGACGGGCGGCAACCCCGAAACGCTGTTAGTTCCCCTGCCGTGCGTGCTGTGGAGTTTGTCCAGCGGCGCAGTTTTCGCCTTCTCAATGATTTTCGGCAAACATTTATTCGCAGAAAAAATAGACCCGTCTTTTATGACGAGCCTTGGAATGTTTTTCGGCGGGCTATTAACTTTCGCGCTGATTGAAGAATTTGACTGGCTGCCGTTTTTCGCGCAGGACGTGATTTTTGACGTGAGCTGGATAATAATTTTCGGAACGGTGACAGCCTTTCTGATTTTCAACGCGGGCTTAAAATATTTGAGCGCCGAAGAAGCCGCGCTGACTTCCACGACAGAACCCGCCTCGTCCGTCGTGATAAGTTATTTCGTATTCGGCACGGCATTTGGATTGATCGAATCCGCCGGAATAATTTTAGTCTTGCTGGCAATTTTATCGCCAATTTTTTTCAAACGTTAACCTGGCGGCCAAGTCATTTTACGCCCGCCGATTAAATGAACGTGAAGGTGATTGACGGTCTGCCCGCCTTCTTCGCCGGTATTCACAACGATTCTAAAACCGCTGTCAGCCACGCCAACCTCTTTGGCAATTTTCGGCACAACGTCAACGAAAATATGCGCGGCGAGTTCCTTATCGTCAAGTTCGATGATATTGGCGACGTGCTTTTTGGGAACGATTAAAATATGCTGCGGCGCTTGCGGGTTCAAATCGCGGAAGGCAACAACGCTGTCATCTTCGTAAATGAGCGCCGAATTAATTTCCTTGTTGGCGATTTTGCAAAAAATACAATCCATTGGACTACCTCCAATCGAAAGGTGATTTTTATGGACATTAGGAAAACAAGTAAATTTTTATCGCTGATATTGCGCCACAAGCCCGAAACCATCGGTATCACGCTGGACAAAAACGGCTGGGCGAATGTGGCGGAGATTTTGCGCGGTATGAAAATTAGCTTTGCCGATCTTGAAAAAGTTGTAGCCGAGAATGACAAGCAGCGATTTAGTTTCAACGACGACCGGACGAAAATTCGGGCGAATCAAGGGCACTCAATCAGCGTAGACGTTGAAGTTGAAGAAAAAATTCCGCCCGCAATTTTGTATCACGGCACAGTCGAAAAAAATTTAAAATCGATTGCTGAGCGCGGCTTGCTTAAAATGAATCGGTTGCATGTGCATTTATCGGCAGACATTGAGACGGCTAAAAAAGTTGCGGCGCGCCGATCGGGTAACGCCGTGATTTATAAAATTTTCGCGCAGAAAATGTTTGACGACGGCTACAAATTTTACCAATCGAAAAATGGCGTGTGGCTTACCGAACACGTACCGCCGCAGTATTTGGAGGGAATAGGGGCAAGAGCCTAGTGCCTGGTGATTTTTTCACTAATCCCTGGTCTCTCTTCACTATACCCTACCTATTATCGGCGATATATTTGCGCATAAATTTAATCGTGCTGTCTTTGATAACGTTATCGCGCTTTTCGTAATTGATAATGCGGAAAAGTTTTTCGACGCGGTCAATAATTCCGGCGTTCGCAGTTTTAAATTTTTCGCCTTGAATGGTGAGTTCAACTTTGCCGCTGGAAAAAAGCAGACTGCGCGATACGCCCAAAAGTTGGTTGCCTTCCAAATCGTTAATCGAATAGCGAATGTCCATATCACCCGCGGAACTTTCCCACGTCAGCTGCCGATTAATCGCCTGGTAAATCAGCACGTCAATATATTCGCGGATAATTTCGTGAGTCCTGGTATTCATAACAACGCCTCCTTAAATTCCAAAACGTTCAAAAATCATATCGACATTGCGCAAAAACCATTTATAATCAAAGCAATCGTCAATTTCCGCCTTAGTCAGATATTTTTTTATATCAGCGTCATTCTCAATATTCGTGCGAAAATCCTCGCCTTCAAGCCAGCGTTTCATTGCGTTTCGCTGTACCCATTTATAAGCCTCTTCGCGCAGGACGCCCTTTGAAACAATCGCCAACATAATTCTTTGGCTGTAAATCAAGCCGCCCGTCCTGTTCAAATTATGCAACATCGCGTCCGGATATACAAGCAGTTTGTCAATGATTTTAGTAATTTTTTTCGTGCAATAATCGACGTTGATTGTCGAATCGGGCAAAATGACGCGCTCAACCGAGCTGTGAGAAATATCGCGCTCGTGCCAAAGGGTAATATCTTCCATGGCGGCAAGGGCATTTCCACGAACAAGCCGCGCCATTCCGGCAACGCGCTCACAATTAATCGGGTTGCGTTTATGTGGCATGGCGGACGAACCTTTTTGCCCGGGCTGAAAATATTCTTCCGCCTCGCGAATATCCGTGCGTTGAAGGTTGCGAATTTCGGTTGCGATTTTTTCAAGAGTGCTGGCAACAATCGCAAGCGTCGTCATATATTCGGCGTGGCGATCGCGCTGTATAACTTGAGTTGCCAATTTAACCGGCTCAAGCCCCAATTTTTTGCAAACAAGCTCTTCGATTTTCGGATTGATATTTGAATAAGTGCCAACCGCGCCGCTCAATTTCCCAACGCTGACAATTTTTTTAGCATGTTCGACGCGCTCAATATCACGCTCAATTTCCGCACTCCACAGCGCCAATTTCAAGCCAAATGTCATAGGCTCGGCGTGAATCCCGTGCGTGCGTCCAATGCAGGGCGTGTGCTTAAATTCGCCCGCGCGCCGCCGCAATACTTCACGGAAATTTTTCAAATCATCAAGAATAATATCCGCCGATTGTTTCATCATCAAGCAGTAAGCCGTATCCTTCACGTCGCTGGAAGTCAGCCCCTTGTGAATGTACTTGGAATCTTCGCCGACGTATTCAGCCACGCACGTAAGAAACGCGATAATGTCGTGGTCGGTAACTTTTTCAATTTCGTTAATGCGTTCGACCGTGAAATTTGCCTTCGCGCGAATATTTTTAGCGGCTTCGGCGGGAATTTCGCCCAATTCAGCCATCGCGTCGCACGCCGCCAATTCCACATTTAAAATCGTGCGCCATTCGTTTTCAATCGACCAAATTTTGCCCATTTCCGGCAAAGTGTACCGTGCTATCATTGAATCAGCTCCCTACAAAATAATGAGTTGTCAAGTCAACAAGTTCATCGGAAACGAACGAATAAAACGCCGCGAACGACAGATTTTCCACGTAAGCCGAAAAAGTGTAATTGCCAACAGCCCACGCCGCCACGTGCTTATTCTCGTCGATTTTGGCAATGTAAACCGTCACTTCGTCCACAACGTTGATTCGCCACTTAA
The DNA here is from genome assembly GCA_905235685.1 of uncultured Selenomonadaceae bacterium. Lineage (GTDB taxonomy): Bacteria > Bacillota > Negativicutes > Selenomonadales > Selenomonadaceae > Quinella. The sequence goes on along the minus strand of CAJOMO010000027.1, from coordinate 15,557 downwards.
CGCCGTTGACGCCGCTGATATCCTTGAGTTCTTCGCCAGGCGCGCGCTTGTACGTGCGGACATGCAATGAAACGCTCGGCTCCCATTTGCGGCTGTAGCGAATTTCAGCCAGATTATTAATCGTCAACATCGAAGTAATTGTGTAGCCGGACTTTTTCGGAATATAAAGCGGCGTGAAATTGACAGCCCGCGTAATTTCCGCGAAACTGGAATAATTTTTTATCGGATTGGGAATTTCAACCGGTTGCTCGACGACTTCGGGAATTTCCTCAACCTGCGCGAGTTCGACGGGTTCAAATCTATCAACGGGCGGCGTTGCGGGCTGACTGCCGCGTTCGGGCGGAACAGGATTTTTTGAAAGTGGAACTTTGCCGGTAATTTCGTCACGGCTTCTGTTGCGTTCGTCGTCAATTTTTTTGCGCGCCGCTCGACGTTCCGCCTCAAGGCGCTGCTGTTCTTCGCGCAGTTCCTCAGGAGTTTTTTTCGCCGCGTCGTCCTGTTTGTCGGGGTCAAAAATTTCAACGCGGTTATCGTCCGATTTTTCCGTGGCAATTGCCGCCAATTCGTCATCAATCGCCGCCGCCGAAGCCGCGCCAAATTGCAACATCAGCAATGTTGAAAGCGCGGCAATTTTAGTTTTCATTTTCATAAAAATCACCCTAAGCGTTGCGGCGGAACTTTTTCATAAATTCAGCAAGAATTTCAGCGCCTTCAATCGGCATTGCGTTATAAATCGACGCGCGCATTCCGCCAACCGAGCGGTGACCTTTAACGCCGCTCAAATTATTTTCAAGCGCCTCTGCCACAAATTTTTTCTCGAGCTCTTCATTGGGCAGGCGGAAAGTAACATTCATCAGCGAACGGCTATTCTTTTCGGCGTGACCGGTATAAAAACCTTCGGATTCGTCAATCGCCGCGTACAAAATTTCAGCTTTACGCGCGTTTCGTTTCGCAATTTCGGCAAGCCCGCCCTGCGCCTTGAGCCACGCCACAACTTTTCCGACCATATAAATGCTGAAAGCCGGCGGCGTATTGTACAGCGAATTTTTTTTGTAAAAAGTATCGTAGCGGAGCATAGTCGGCAAAGTCGGCAAACTTTTCTCAACCAGCGATTTTTTGACAACGACGATAACCACGCCCGCCGGACCTAAATTTTTCTGGACGCCCGCGTAAATCAGCGAAAATTTTTTGAAATCCCACGGACGGCTCAGCATATCGCTCGACATATCGGCGAAAAGCGGCACTGCGCCGGTTTCCGGCACGTAATGAAATTCTGTGCCAAAAATCGTGTTGTTGTTGCAAATGTGGAAATAAGCGGCGTTCTGCGCGATATTCAATTCAGATTGAGCGGGGACGCGGCGGAAAATTTCAGCCTCAGTCGACGCGGCAAGTTGAGCCACGCCGAGATTTTCGGCTTCCTTGTAAGCATTTTTCGCGAAAGTCCCCGTTACCGCGTAACTGCCAGGATTTTCTTTCGTGGCGAAATTCAGCGGTATCATGGCGAATTGCAAACTCGCGCCGCCTTGAATAAATAAAACTTCGTAGTCGTCGCCGAGATCCATCAACTCCAAAATGTCCGCCTTAGCCTGGTTGTGAACTTTTTCGTACGGTTTGGCGCGGTGGCTTATTTCCAAAATCGACATTCCCGAATCGCCGAAATTCAAAAATTCCGCCTGCGCTTCCTGTAAAACTTCCAGCGGCAAAGTCGCCGGCCCTGGATTGAAATTATAAACTCTCTTCAATGTAAGCACCTCCGCCGATATTTTAAACGCGCCGCCTGTTTTTTGCAATAAAAAAAAGACTGCCCGAAATTTCAGCAGCCCCTTGCAAATTTTAACGCTCACGCTTTTTCGGCGAAACAATTATGTAACGATAAGGCTCTTCGCCCGCGCTGTGCGTTTCGACCTTGTCATTTTCCTGCAAAACGGTATGAATAATTTTTCTTTCGCCGCGGCTCATGGCTTCAAGCCGAACATCCTGCTTAGTGCGAATGGCGCGCTCGGCAACGCTCTTTGCAAGTTTTTTCAGCGCCTCTGCGCGACGCGCCCTGTAATTTTCAATGTCAAGCACGAAATAAACTTTTTCCGCGGAATCGTGATTATTCGCCGCCAAATTGGTTAGGTATTGCAGTGCGTCCAAAGTTTGCCCGTGTTTGCCGATTAAAACGCCCAAATTTTTACCCGACAAATTCAAAACAACTTCCGACGGATTTTCGACGGCGTCAATCTTCACGTCAATATTCATAGCGGCGAAAACTTCAGCGAGAAAATTTTTCGCGGCGTCGATAACGTCAGATTTATTGAAAGGAACTTCGACTTCAACCGGTTCAGTTTCAATTTCATTTTCGACGGGCGCAGGCTCTAGTTCAATTTTTTCTTCGACGGTTGCCTCGAAAGTTTCAATCGGCTCTTGCGGTTTGGACTCCACAACGGGCGTGGGAATTTCTTTTAGTTGAACGCGGATTTTGGCAGGTTTCGCCCCCAATAAACCGAATAGGCGCTTTGTCGGCTCTTCCAAAACGGTATACTCAACTTCCTCCGCCGTGACGCCTAGTTCCGCCAACGCTGCCGATAGCGCGTCCTCCACAGTTTTGCCTGTTTTTTCAATTATCGTCGCCATTTAGGCAGCCTCCTTAGTATTTGCATTTGCATCCATATTTCGGTAAATTATTAGCTGTTGGATAATTTGAATTACGTTTTGCGTCGCCCAATACAGGACTAAGCCCGCCGGTAAATTCAAGCTGATAAAGCCCATGAACACGGGGAAAATTATCATCATAATTTTGGTTTGCTGCGTCATTTCGACTGTGGAAATTTTTTGCATAAGTAAAGTTGTGAGCGCGGCGATTAGCGGCAAAATGTACATCGGGTCGGTTTGCGAAAGGCTCGGTATCCACAAAAATGACGGTTCAGCGCCGCCGTAATCGAATTTGAAAAATGTGTAGTACATCGCCATCAAAATTGGCATTTGAATTAACATCGGCAAACAGCCCGCCATTGGGTTGACGCCTTCTTTTTGGTAAAGCAGCATCATTTGTTTTTGGAGCGCGGCGGGGTCGTCTTTGTATTTTTCCTGCAGTTTTTTCAATTTCGGCGCGAGCGTTTGCATTGCCTTCAGCGAGGTTATTTGCTTTGCCGTGAGCGGGTACAGGATTAATTTTATTATGACGGTTAGGATAATTATTGCGAGTCCGTAACTGCCGAAGCCGAATTTTTCAGTAAGCGAATACAGCGCGTTCAACGCCAGGCTGAATAAATTTGTTATCGGCGAAAAAATTTCCATTAAGAAGAATGGCTCTTCCAAAACATCACCTCATATTTATGGAACTGGATCGTAGCCGCCTTTGCAAAACGGTTGACAGCGCAAAATTCTCTTGACAGTCAAGAATAATCCGCGCCGCCAGCCGTACTTTTGCAGGGCTTGAATTGCGTAATTTGAACAAGTTGGATAAAATCTGCACGTCGGCGGTTTCAGCGGCGACAGCCATTTTTGATAAAATCTGACTGCCGCTATTAAAAATTTCGTCATAATAAAATTTTGGCGCGCCTGCAAATTTCCAGGAACGCTTTAATCGCCGTGTCAACTTTTGCGTCAATCAGACTTTTCCGCCCGACCAAAATTATCGCGCAGTCAGAGCTGATTTTGTTTTTATTTAGCCTGTAAGCTTCGCGCAGAAGGCGGCGGACGCGGTTTCTGGTAACAGCGTTGCCAAGTTTTTTACCGGCGGCGAATCCAACTTTACCGGCAAATTTTTCGTCGCGCAGAATGTACACAACCAAATCGCGATTTGCGAAAGATTTACCTTGCGCGTGGACGATTTTAAAATCGCGTAGAATTTCGTTTCGGCTGAGTTCAAACATAAGACCCTCATTAAAGCAAAAAAGACCACCGAGATTAGTGGTCCGCGCGTTTTCTTATGCAGTGAGTACTTTTCTGCCGCGTTGACGACGCCTCTTGATAACTTGACGCCCGCCGAGTGTACTCATGCGCTCGCGGAAGCCATGCGTCTTTTTGCGCCAACGTTGATTGGGCTGGAATGTTCTTTTCAAACAGGACACCTCCTGAGTTTTTCAAAAATAAAGCCGCTGCCGAATTGACAACAAAAGAATTATAGCCGCGCGCGCCGCCACTGTCAAGAAATTAATTTTTCGAAGCGGCAGGAATATTTTTTTCCGCGCCGAAATGATAATTATATCCATTGAGGGGGGAATTTTTATGGCCAATAAACAAGCTCCGGTTATCGGCAGCAAAAACGTCACCGGCGAAAATTACACCGGCACTGCCGCCAAAGTTTATTTCACAAAAAAAATCGACGCCGAACATCTTATCAAACTTTACAAAATGATTAACGAAAATATTTACGGCAAAGTGGCAATTAAACTTCACACCGGCGAAAAACACGAACCGAATATCCTGCCGCGCGATATGGTTAAAAAATTCCAGGCGCAAGTTCCCAACTCAGCGATTGTCGAATGCAACACGCTTTACCACGGCGACAGATTTACGACAGAAGATCACCGCGATACTTTGAAAGTCAACGGCTGGACTTTTTGCCCCGTCGACATTATGGACGAGAACGAAGAAACTGTTGATTTTCCGGTGCGCAAGCCGTTTCATTTGAAGTACGTATCAATGGGCGCGCATTTGGCAAATTACGATTCGCTGATTGTCCTTACGCATTTTAAAGGTCACGCTATGGGCGGATTCGGCGGCTCTATGAAAAATATTGGTATCGGCAATGCAAGCGGTCACAAGGGCAAGGCTCAAGTTCACGGCTTGGGCGTCGAAGTTCCGGAAAATTATCTTGACTGGCCGATGAAAGAAGTCTTCATGGAACTTATGTGCGATTCTGCGCAGGCTACGTGCGACCATTTCGGCAAGCATATTGTATTTTTAAATGTAATGCGGCGAATTTCGGTTTCGTGCGACTGCGAAGGCGTAGCGGCGGCTGAGCCGACTATGGCTGACATTGGCATTTGCGCTTCCACTGACATTCTCGCGGTAGATCAAGCTTGTGTCGATATGATTTACAACGCGCCCGACAGCCACGATATGAAAGAACGCATTGAATCGCGCGTCGGTATGCGGCAACTTTCGGCTATGGCGGAGGTAGGCTTGGGCAACCCGCAATATGAATTGATTGAAATTGATTGATATTCTGCGCGAAATATAGTATATTCCCATTGGGTAAAAGCTCAGTGGGATTTTTTTTTTGAAGGGGGGAATTTTTTTGGCAAAGCACATAATGCTGCTGTTTTTGAGCGATGTTAAGGTGGATTTTAAAACCGGCAAAGTCCGCGAAACAACTTACTACAATATTTCCGCAAGAAGAATGACGGGCGAAATTACACTTACGACAAATGAATCTGCAGTTCGATATGTTTTGCACCACGAATGTCGCGCAGGTGAAAAAATTTCTAAGATTTATATTTTCGCCTCTGAAAAAGTTCGTAACGAAACCGTGATAATCGACAATACAAAAATTACGCACCTGCAACATTTCAAAGAGCGTATGCGTCAATTTATTCCGAATATCGACGAGTGCATAAACGACGATACAATCAGCAATTATCGGGAAAATAATTCGCCAAATGATAATATGCTGTGCGTGGCAGAAATGGCTCAGCGTATTCAAAAATTCGCGGCAGCGGCGCAGGACGAAATTATTTTGCACGTGGATTTTACCGGCGGTTTGCGCAATGTTAATATGATGATGTTGGACGTTATCCGGCTGCTGGAATATAGCGGCGTCAAAATCGAGCGGCTGCTCTATTCAAATTATCAGACCGGCTACGTCGAAGAAACCAACAACGTTTACGATTTGTTTCAGCTGATTTCCGGCGTCGAAGAATTTATTCAATTTGGCAGCGTCAAAGTTCTGGAAAAATATTACGCCACGAGCAAAAATATAATTTCCGTGCGGCTGCAAAATCTGATTGCGGCTATGAAAAATTTCTCCGAAGAAATCAAGCTTTGTCATTATGGGCAATTCATAAATTCTGTGAAAAATTTGCACGACGCGATTAATGATTTTGAAGTTGAGCCGAATAATTTGCAGGATACGTTGATGGCGCGGCTGATTGGCAGGATTCGCGCAGAATACGGCACGCTGATTGACACGCGTGGCGAAGACGATTTGAAGATAATTCGCTGGTGCGTTGAGAAAGGTTATCTGCAACAGGCGCTGACTTTGTACACCGAGCGCATTCCGGAAGTTTTGGGCGAACGCGAAATTATCAGTATGACGCCCGCCGAAACTGAAAAACTTCAACGCGCCGTGAAAGGCGACGTCCGCGCGGCGTGGTTTTATCTGCTCAATCAGTACAAGAGCGAAGACGTTGAAGGCAAAATGCTAAACGAAGTTATGACGAAGACGCGTGACAAACTTAGGGACGAATACATTAAATTGGTGACCGAGGCGCTCGAGACGATAAAAAAATCGGCGTTTGATTATGATTCGTGGCGCGAAAAAATTTCCGCCAAATTCAAAGACGCCTGCGCGAACCTGCGAAAAATTTTCAATGAGCCGGATTATTACAATTACGCCAAACATACCGCGCTGGAAATGTCGAAATTTAATTACGCGAATTGGATGCGCGGCGTCAATAATTATGTTTCGCTGATTCAGTTGAAGCGGTCGGAAATGGCGGATTTGCCGATTGGTGCGGACGAATTTATTTTTGAGAATGAGCCGCAAGTTCGCGCGCAATTTGAGTTGCTGATTAAGATTAAGCAAAATCCGGCAATGCTCGAAGATTTAAGCGCGCCGGAATTAGAGCCGCTGAAAAATATTTTTGACTGCAAAATTTCAAGCGGCAACACGATTAACGCGGAACTTGAACAAATTGCCGACATTAATAAGCGCGTGAAAAGGCTGTTGGTGCTTATTCGCGAAAATGCTAAGGCTTTGTTTCAGAATATCAATTTTCGGCGGTCGATGGCGAATTTGCGGGTTTACGATTTGTACACCAGCGAAATTTTTTCAATCAGCATTGCCGCGGAAAAATTTTTCAGCATCATTGAGAAATATTTTGTGCTGAAGGACGAACGCAACCACAGCAATCACGCGCGCCAGGATTTGGGCGAATTTAAAACGGCGACCGAACTTCAAGAATATATTCTTGCGGCGTTGGACGAAATTGAATCTGTTATGCAGGGTGAGGCGCTATGAACATTTTTATAAATCATACGAATCACCCGAGCGCGCAATGGAGCGCGGAGCAGCGGGCGGCGGCTGAAGTTTTCGGCGAAATTGTCGATATGACATTTCCGGCGGTATCGGCGAATGCTGATGAAGTCGAAGTTCAGCGAATGGTTGAGGCGAATCTGCGCGAGATTTTGAAAATGAAACCGGCGGCGGTGCTGTGTCAGGGCGAATTTAATTACACAGTGGCGCTAGTTGAGGCGCTGAAGAAAAATAATATTCCGGTAATGGCGGCGACAAGTGAGCGCGTTGTCGAAGAAATTGTTGACGCGGACGGCTCGACTAAGAGAGTTTCGATTTTCCGCTTCGTCCGATTCCGGCGCTATTAAAACATTTCCGCCATAAAAGCGAAATTCCCACCGATTAATTTCGATGGGAATTTTTTTGTTTGTCAGAAACCGCAAGCGGTATGAGTTTTTCTAGGGAAAAGGTTATAGGGGCTAGGGAATAGTTCTAATCCCTTTACACTAAATCCTAAACCCTAAACAAGGTATGAGTTACTGCGCAGGCAACGCTGACTTGGTGCCGCCAGCCTTGACTTTTGGTCTTAGAGTTTCAAAACCGCAAGCGGTATGAGTTTTTCTAGGGAAAAGGTTATAGGGTCTAGGGAATAGTTCTAATCCCTTTACACTAAATCCTAAACCCTAAACAAGGTATGAGTTACTGCGCAGGAGCGGGCTTTTCCGGTCGCATCCCTATGCGCCCAAAAGTTTTAGATTGGAAAATGACTCCAAAATCTGCTCAAAATCTCCAAATAGTTATCAGATTAGCTTCAGAAAACCTTGAAATTTCCCGAACCGACGCCGTTTTTGCATTTTGGAAAACGTTTAGGATAAACGGCTTTGCGCCGCGCCCCCAAATCATTTCCCGCCGCGTCCAAATCTTAACTGCCAAATTTATATCACACAAACTGGCGAATTGCAAGAATTTTTTTCAGCGCCTCAGACATTCGCCAAAAGTCTTGACGCGTTCGCAAATGACATCGCGGGTATTTTTGCCGTCATATTCCTTGTACGCGCGCGACATATATTCTTCGTAGCGGTTGCACCAAACTTTTTGCGCCTCGAAATTCAAGCGGCAATCTTCCTTAGTTTTTTGAAAATCGTCGGGGCTAAGCATTTTCCGATTCAGCACATTCAGCACAAATCTATCAATCACCGGCTGGCGGAAAAGTTCCATCAAATCGAAAACAAGCGCGTCCTTGCGTCCGTCGTTCGAGTGGAAAAAACCAATGCGCGCGTCAAATCCCGCAAGCGCCACCGCAATTCGCACTTCGCGCTCCAAAAATGCATAGCCGTAGTTTAAAAGCGCGTTAATCGGATCTGTCGCCGGATGTTGAACGCGCCCCTTCCAATTCCAGCGCGTAAGGTCAATCAGCTCCGGAAATGCACTGAAATAAATTTTCGACGACAAACCTTCAACGCCGCGTATTTCGTCAAGGTCAGTCAGCGCGGGAATTTTTTCCGCTTGAATTTTCAGCCGCTTAATCTTATTCGCAAGTTTATCGGCGTCCTTAGTTTTTGCGTATTGTTTCAAAAGATTGTGCTGATTGTTAATTTTCTCGGCAATAATTTCTTGCGTCAAGGCGATTTGTTTATTCGCGTCGCGGAAAATTTCAATTTGCCGAAGAAGCCGCGCGGCAGATTGTTTTTCGTTGCAAAGGTTGCCGAGCATTTTGCCGTATTCGTCGATGTAAATAACGGGAATGCTCAATTCAAGCAGCTCAAAAATAACCGCCGTTGTGATATTCGCATTTTTGCCCAAAACAACGCCATCAATCGAGCGCACCGGCAGCCTCCCGATAATTTCGCCGTCCTTTTCAATGACGATACGCGGTCCGACTTTTCGCGCCGAACTGCCCGCCGATAACAAATAGAGCATTCCCACAATTACACCTTCTTACACGACCAGAAAACCGCGCCGCCTTTGGATTTCTAGAAAATTTTTAATAAATCCAGCCAAACTGAATCTGCCCATTGAAAATTTATCGGAAAATCACCCGCGTTTGCCCGAAACCTTGAGCGCTCAGCCGCCCGACGCCCGCGTATTCCGCAAATTTCGCCAGCAACATAAAAACTTTTTTGAAGTCAGAGCCCAGCGCGCTTAAATTGTAGCGGAATTTTCCCCAAAAAGCCAACATTCCCCGATCGCTGCCGGTATAAAATTTTCGACTGCGCCCCTGCCATTCAGTGAGCCGAATTTGCGCCGCCACTTCACGAATAAATTTTTTATCGACGGCGGCGGGCATTTGCGCCTGCGTCCATTTGTCAGCCAGCGACGCGAAAATTAATTCTGCGCGAGGATACGGCGCATCAAAATTGTCAATGCGGAAACTTACCGGCGTCAAAAATTCAAAATCAATTTCGGGAGTCGGCGAAAGTTCCTTGACACTCAAAATAAAATCTTCCACCGTCAAAATTTCGGACTGAATATCTTCCACGCTCAAAATCAAATTGCCCGCCTGCAATTCATAGCCAATCGGCACAGCCATTATCGCGCGTAAAATTTTTTCGTTTAAACCCGTGACCCGCCAATTAAATTTATCGCCGCTCCGAACTTCCCAGCGCTCCTCAAAATTCGGCAAATCTTTTCGAGGATTCAAAAACGACACAGTGAACGGCTTGATATTCAGCTGTTCGTGGATAAAATTTTCAAGCTCCGGCGAAGTTTCCCGCAGAATTTTGAAAAAAGCCGCGTGCATAAGCCGCCCGCTGATAAATGGCAGGCGCGCAGAATTTTTTGCCCGCAAGTCGTAAACCGCCGCCCCAATCATTTCACAATCTCCAAAATACTCGGCAGCGAATTTCTGAATTTAAAGCGGTCGTCCAATTCGATTCTGCCGTCTCGATATTCGCCGCGCATTGGCTTAACTTTGTCGAGCCAATTTTTTTGCTTAGTTTTCGACCAATCCAAAATCACGTTGAGTTCCTGCATAATTTTTTCCCACGCCTCAAGCATATTTTTTTCGGCAAGATAATTTTTGAAGGCGGCAAGATATTTAGCGGCGGGCTCTGCGCGATAAGGATTTTTCCAACCGTCGGCGTCGAAAATTTCAGTGTAGGCAGTTTCAGATTCAATGAAAAGTTGCGGCGTAATTTTGACGCTGCCAAAACCCAGCGGCTTGCCCTGTCCGATTTTGTAAGCGATGTTTTGTGCACCATTCAAATCAAAAATCATCATAAGCGCGCCGAGCTCAATCACGCTCAGATTTTTAAAACAAATTTTAGATTGAAATTTCGCGCCACGAGCAAGCGGTGTCAAATCTTTGGTCATACGTTTATCTGATGCTTTGCCAACGTCAAGATTTTTCTCAGCCTCGGTCGCCTTCCAATCGGCGAAACCGCAATGCCAATACATTTTATAGCCGCGAATTTGCGCGTTAACTTTGTCCCAATGATTTAAATTTTCCGCGCTCAAATCTTGCCGAAGATAAAGTTGATACGAAGTCGGATTCGGCTGCATAAGCGGATGTACGGCGGATTTTTCCAGCGTGCGAATTTCAGTCACAGGTACGGCGTCTTCGAAACAAACGCGGCTTGCCCAAAATTTTTCGTAGCCAAAAATCGCGTCCGCAAAATCAATCGTGCCTCCCTGCAAACTTTTCGGGACAACATCGCCGATAGATTTTTCGTAGGGAATGCGAAAACATTGCCCGTGCCCAAATGCCGTCACGCGCCCGCCTTCTTCCAGATAATGACACGGAACAAGCGTCTTGAGATTCGGCAAAGTTTTTCCGGTCAATTCTTCGACTTCTGCGCGATCCAAAATTCCCTTCGCCTTGAAAAGATTGACGCCGCGCCGGTTTCTGTCGTGCTCGTAAGATTCGCGGACTTCGTCGGAAATTTCCAGCCAATGCGCCGCGTTCCAATCGACATAATCAATGCTCGTATAGCGAATAAATTGTTTGCCGGCTTTTTTCTTTTGCTCGCCGGTCAACTTTTCGTAGGATTTTTTATCGTAAAGTTTAAAAGGCGGTTGACTGCCGGTAATGATGTAAGCGTCTTTGCCGTGCCAGGCAATATGACTGTCGCCGCGAATTTTGACGCGCTCATTGAAAGTTTTTTCGTATTCAGTGATTAAAATCCGATTGTCCGAGTGCGTCGCCGGCGAAATGTAAAATTTATTATCAGCCGTGCGAATCAGAAAACCCGGGCGCGCATTTTTCACGGGGTGCATTTTGCCGTCAGCGCCGCGCATATTGCTAATCATTCTGCCGTTGTAAAGCGCGTTCAAATCCCGCGTCCAGGGCAGCGAATTAATTTTCATAATGCAGCGGTAATAAATGTGTTCGTCGTTAAAATCTTCGCCCTTGCGTTGCGCGTCAGTCTTGCCGCGAAAATTCCCGCACGTCACGATTTTAAAAATATTTTTGAACATACCGCGCAAAGAACTACCGGCGATAATCGGCTCACCGAGCGGCGCAAAACTTTTCGCGGTGTCTGCCAAATTCCCGCCAATAAAAAGCGGCGTCAACGCTTCAATGTTCAAAATAATTTCGCCGCTAAGATTGCCGCGCGATTGAATATGTTCACTGAAAGATTTTACACCGCCAATTTCGGACGGCAAAGGTTTCTCCGGCAACGATACGAAATTATACGGCGCGGTCGCAAAAAATTTAGCCAATTTCAGCACCTCCAGCAGGCTCAATCGCCACAAATCTATAATCGACGTAGCCGCTTAAGCCGGTTGCCGCGTCGCTGTCAATGTAATTCCGCGTCAAAAGTCCGTACCATTTAAATTTATTTTCGGCGCAGGGAATTTCCATTTGAAGTTTGCGTTGCTCGTCGCGCAGATTTATATAGCCGTCAGTCGCGTTGACATTTTCGCCCCAAAATCGCGAAAAACTATCCACATAAAAATTGTCTTTGCCTTCCAAATCTTGAACGTAACGCCCGATAAATTTTTCCGCCGAACGTTTCATGTGAATTTCCGCCGCCTCATTGAAAATCCGAAACTCAAGCCAATTTTCCGGCGTCATTTCTGCGCGCGTCAAAATCTTTTCGCCGTCGTATTCGCCCCAAATAATATTTTGAATCCGCCACGCAACCAGCACTGCGCGATTGGCTTTAAATTTTTCGCGCAACAAATTTTCAACGCCGCTCAACGAACATTCAACCGGCTCAAAAACGCTCTTGCCTTCGCAAAGTTTCAGCCCAATATTTTTCGCCAAATCTAAGCCGCTCATTCGCTATCACCCCAATTTTTAACAGCCGCCGCAAATTTCGCAAGTTCAGCCTTATCGCCGGAAATGACTTTGCCGCCCGCGTCCAGCTCATAACTTTTGCCGCGAAAATTTATCTTGGCATAAACGCCGCGAACAGTGCCGCGCCCAATGGATTTTTCGCCGCCAATCGCCACATTTCCCAGCCACAAATCGCGCAGAAGGAAAATCGCCAACCCCGCCTCAAAATCTTTCGCGTCGACAATTTCAAAATGCACATGCAAATTCGCCGCGCCATAAACCGGCTTTGTGCTAAAAAGCGTCCCCTGCAACGTGCCGCCGGTTATCCTGTCAATCTTGTTGCGCGTGTGGGCAATGGCTTTAATATTTTTCGGCGAAATGTAACTTTCCGCCACGATAAAGCGGCTCTTGATTTTTTCGTCGCCAATTGACGCGCCCAGCAATTTGTCAAGCAGATTTTTATCAAGCCCGAATTTGCCAAAAATATATTCTGCGCGATGGCGGAAAATTCCCTTCAAACTCGTTGCCGGTATAACAAAATCGTTGCGGCTCTTCAAGCTCACGGCAGAAATTTTACTTTCGCCAACTTTTTCGTTGGTGTCGTAGTCGCGAATAATGAACGACGACTTGAAAACAAAATCGGCGTCGACAACAAAATCTTGAGCATTGGCGGAAATTTTTTCGGCGGCGGGCAAAATTTTTTCGGCGGCAGGTTTATCAGTCAGCCAGGCAATAACGTCAGCCTTTTTGCGAAAATCGAAAAACTCAGCGTTCAAATTTTCCGCAACGGTAAACCCAAAACCTTTGGAAGTCAACGCGCCAATCCGAATGCCGCCTTCCAATTTTCTAAGCAATTTCGCCACGAAATTTTTAATATCGGTTTCGTCGTGGCAGCCGCGCAAATTTATCAGCAAATTCAAATCGCCGCGCGCGCCGCGGTCAATCGCCTCATAATCGTATTTGCCGCCGTCAATTCCGGTGCCGGTCACGCCGTCAATTTTAACGCCGTCACGGGAAATAATTTCGCCGCCCGCCAAAACAATATCTTCAAGCTGAATCGAACTTTGCATTTTATTCGTATCGCCGAAAATTTTTTCAACCAGCGCAGGATTATTTTTCGCCAGCCATTCGCGCAGGACGCCGCAAAGCGAAGTTCCAGGAATAAACGCCGCGCCCACGTGATTTTTCAGCACGTGAATATCCTTGAAATTATCGGCGGTTTCGCCCGCGCCATCGCCAATCAGCAGCGGCGCCTTCAAAATAATTTCGCCGGTAATTTTAACTTTGCCAACAACTTTAAAATCTTCCATCAAGCGTCAGCTCCTTTCTCGTCGGAGGCAATTTGGCGCGCGAATCGAAAATAATTCCGCAGGTACTCATGATAAATTTTTTTGTCAAAGTCAGCAATTTTAATTTCAAGCGCGTCAAGCACCGCCGAAAAATCGCCCAAATCCGCCGCCAAATTTCGGCTCTTGTACGGCAAATCCGCCTCGCCCAATAACGCGTCATAAAATTTTTGCCCGTTAGACATCTGCAGATTTTTCAAATGAGCTTGAAACAAACTGCCGTCGCGAATCTCAAGTTCAAGCTGCTGTTTAAAATTTTCCGCAGAAATAAGCCCATTAAGCCGCGAAAAGAAATGCGTAAAATTCCCGCGCCGAAGTTGCGGACGCAATTTTTCAGCGTCTTCATTGGCGTAAATTCGAATCTGTTCAAGCACGCGGCTCATCAGAATTTTTTTCGCCAAATCGATTGTCTCAGCAGAAAAATTTTCCGGCTTAGCGATTTTAATTTCGTCGGGCTTGCATTTGGTTAAATTCTGCGCGCGCCAAATCCGCATTTGCCCAAAACCTTCTTCAGTGCGAATCCCGAAACCGCTGTACATTTTTTCGCAAATAATTTTTTTGTCAGCGTCAGTCAAATTTTCCGCCGCAATTTCAAAGACAGTCCCCGCCGCCAGAGCCATAACCCGCGGGCGCTTCATTCCCCACGGAACTACAAAATTTTCGACTTCCACACCGGCGCTAAATATTTTCCCGAGCTGAAACTTTTTCGCGCAGATTTTTTCAAGCACCGCGGCAACTTCAACCTGCAAAATTTTTTCCGCGCTGATAAAATTGTCCTCGGAAATCAGCGGCGTATCCAAACGCAAATAAAATTTTTCCGAAATGTCCTGCGCGAGAAATTCTTCAATTTCGCCGAAAGTTATCAAGCACCTGCCGTATTGAGTGAAACGCGATTTGCCGATATAACCAACAAATTTTTCGCCGCAACTGTCAATGAGTTTCCGCAAAGTTTCAGCGCCGCCGATAATTTCGCCTTGAAAATCCTGTTCGGCGTCAATCGCCTCGTAATTGTAAATTTGCCCGTCGACACTGCGCCCCGCCAGCCGCTCGGTGTCGCCGCTCCGGCTCATGTGCATAAACATCGTCGTCTTAATTTTCGTCGTGTAAATTTTATCGCCGTCAATCAGCCCGTAGCCGCGCAAAGATTTATTCCCGCGCGCAGGATTTTTTTCAACAAGCAAATCTTGAACCGCGTTTTCGTTTTTCGTGCCAGCCTTCGCCTGCTGCAAAGACAGCGGAAGATTTATCGCGCGCTCATTCAAAATCGCCGGATTCGCCGAAGAAAATTTCACCGCGCCGTAAAAAATTTCCCAAAAATCAGCGTCGGGATTTTTCTTCAATTCAAGTTGATGCATATAAGATGCTTGTAAATAATCCCGATTATATTCCTGCCCTGATTTCTTACGGAAAACTTTCGTGGAAGGATTCTCAGCCTGTACAGATGAGTGAGCTTGAAAAAGCCCTCCGAAAAACGACTCTTAGAACAAACAAAATGCGTGATTATGATGAACGCCCGAAATTTACTGTTTCTGATGCTCTTTATCGGATGCAGGAAACACTTGAACGAGAAAGTCGGGCGGGTATCAAGCATAATGATGATTTAATTGTCGAGCGACTTTCCCTGTATTTAAAAGACAATCCCGAGCTTAACTTGACTCAAAAAACTGCCGCAATTTGGGCGGAGCTTGAGCAGAATGAACTTGGCACTAACCTTTATCCTTCGCATCTCGTTCAGTTTGCAGTTCAGAAATTCCTTTCCTATGGTTTGATAGAACAGGGAAGAGATTTGTTTATGAACTATATCGATGCTAAATTTGATTTAAAT
>CAJOMO010000026.1 GCA_905235685.1 uncultured Selenomonadaceae bacterium | reverse complement strand
CTCTGCGCGACGCCGAGCGGAAAAATTTTTTGCCATAACTAACTCCTTCGAAATAGAGAATTTTAATTGTTATCGTCAATGTCAGCGCCGACAAGCGCGCCGTCCCAATCAACTAAGCCGCCGAAAGTATAAACATTGGTGTAACCATTTTCAGCAAGAATTTTCGCCGAATCCTCTGCGCGACGCCCCGTCCAACAGTAAAGCAGGAGCATTTGATTTTTATCGGGAATTTTATCAAATTTGCCTTCGCGAATATCGGCAATCGGCAACAACAACGCGCCTGGAATATGCTTTTTGTCGAACTCAGCCTGCGTCCGCACGTCAAGGATAATATAATCGCCAGCGGTTTGCATAATCTTCATAGCGTCATTGGCGCTGATAGTTTTATAGCCATTTCCAACGCTACAGCCCGCGCTCAACGTACACAGCAAAACAATCAGCACGGCGAAAAATTTTTTTGCTTTGTTCATTTGAGTACCTCCGTCAAAGTTTCAATCATTTTCGGAATATCAATCGGCTTTGCAATGTGGCTGTTCATACCGGCGTCTTTCGCGGCTTTGATATCCTCGGAAAAAGCATTCGCCGTCATTGCGATAATCGGAATATTGGCAAGAGCGGGATTATCCAATTGGCGAATGGCGCGCGCCGCCTCGTACCCATTCATTACCGGCATCTGTACGTCCATTAAAATCACTTGAAAATCGCCGGGTTTCGACGCGGCAAATTTTTCGACGGCAATTTTCCCGTTTTCCGCGGTGTCAAGTTGAAAACCAAATTCTTCAAGAATCATCGACGCAATTTCGCGGTTAACTTCATTGTCCTCAACCAGCAAAACTTTGACTTTGCTAAAATCAATTTCCGGCTCAGTATTCGCGTTCTGCGCGATAATTTCTTCGGGCTCTTCGTCAACAATCTGCAAATCCAATTTAACAAGAAATTCAGTGCCTTTGCCGAGTTCACTTTGCACGCTGATATTGCCCTTCATAAGCTCCACAATGCTTTTAGTTATCGCCATGCCTAATCCGGTTCCTTGAATCTTGTTAACGCTCCTGTCGCGCGTGTAAGCCTCAAAAACAGTCTTTGCAAATTCCGGACTCATGCCCATGCCGGTATCTTTGACGCGCAACTCATAATGCCCAATATCGCCGTCCGCGCCGGTTTGATTCAGCGTCACGGTAACAGAGCCGCCTTCGGGCGTGAATTTAAAAGAATTACTAATCAAATTCAGCAGCACGCGATTAATCCGGTTTGTATCGCACATTACGATTTTGTTGGTGACGTTATCGGCGCTCACGGTGTAATTAATGCCCTTCGTCTTCATTTGCGTTGAAAAAAGGTCGCGGACTTCGCCCATAGTTTTTACAATGTTAGCCTTCGCAATGTCCAATTCCATTTTGCCGGATTCAATTCTGCTCATATCCAACACGTCATTTATAAGCGCCAGCAAATGTTTATTCGACGCCTCGATTTTGTCAAGATATTCAATCGCAGTTTTCGGCAAGCCAGGTTCTTTCTTAATCATCGTGGTATAGCCGATAATCGCATTCATCGGCGTTCGGATATCGTGACTCATATTCGACAGAAACGCGGTTTTGGCTTTACTGCTTTGCTCAGCTTCAACTTTCTGCACTTCAAGGTCGCGCTCGCGTTTCATCATCGTGTTGTAAATGTTAAACATAATGAACAGCGCCACGGTGATTAAAATCATCTGCAGCAAATTAAAATCCGTCAAGGACGCGCTGATATAATCCATTTGGCTCTCAAGGTAATAATCGGAGTCGGCAATTTCGTGCTCCTCAAAGCCGCCGCTGTGTTCCTTCATTTCATTGACGTAATAACGATTCAGGCTAATCAAAACTTCCTCGGTGGTATCGTGCGTTGCTTCGCGCAGCCACAGCATTGACGTGAAGAATATCAGAAACAAAATTACAATCCAGACAATGGTTGATTTTCCGAAACGCCGCTGTGTATCTTTGACGAATATGTACCGGAAAAATACGAAACCCAAAATGCTCCAGCCGATTAAAATTAAATATGATTCGGTCGACATTGCGCTGACTACCCAGAAATTCGGTATCATGAAGTACAGGAAGAATATTATCGAAATGACGCCGCCGATTGCGCCCGTGATTTGCGGCTTTAATATTTTCAGCTGTCGCGCAGTGATAAACGTTACAACCGAAGTGTACGTATAATCAATCGTCGCGCCTATCGTGTTGACGTCGATAATCCAGTTAGTTGCCGTCCTGCCCAAAAACGGTATCGGCAGCGACAACAGCATTATAAAAATTATCGCGTTTTGCGGGTTGCTGTACCTGTTCAATTTGCCGAAACTCACCGGCAGCAAAGCGTCACGCGTCAGCGCAAAAATTAATCGGCTCGCGGCAATGTAATTTCCAACAAGCCCCGTGACAACCGCGCCAATCACCGCCACGATTAAAATTTTCATTCCGGTATCGCCCAGCAAAGTATGTAGCGCGTTAAGAGTCGGCATTCCGGCAAAACCATTCAGATTTTTTAAATCGGCAATGTATTCAACCCAGTTGTCATAATTCGGCGGCAAAACCGCAACCGCCATTATCGCCAAAAAAACGTAAGACAGCGCCGCCGCCAATACCGCAAAAAATATTATCGTGAAAGTTTTTTTCGTGGAAAATTTGAAACCCTCGACCGACTGCGAAATGGATTCAAAGCCCACGAACGCCCACGGCGCTAAAACTACAATTCCGATAATCGCCGCCGCTGAATTTTTTTCCGGCTGAAACGCAGGCGCAATGTCGAAAATATTTATTCCGCTGTAAAGCACCGCGCCAAATCCAATCAGCACGCCGCCGAAAAGTAACAGCGCCGATACCGTTTGAAGCCGCGCCGCAACTTTCCCGCCGCGCATACAGATAAAGCCCAAAATCCACAGCGCACTTAAAGACAACAGCGCCTCGCCGAAATAAACCGTGTAGCCCGCAATTTCATAGTGAAAACCAAACTGAAACGCATTGCCGAAAAAATTTCTAAAAATAATCGGCAGCGCCGTAGCATTCGCCCAAATTATGGCGATATAAACCAAAATCAGAAACCACGCGCTCAAAAATCCGTGGTCGTAGCCCAAAGTCTTTTTCGCATAAGAATAAGTGCCGCCCGCGTTCGGATACCTGTTCATCATAAAATGGTAATTGTATCCAATGAGCAGCATAATCGCCGCGCCAATCGTCATACCAATAACAGTACCGGCAGGTCCGGCAATGGGCAAAAAAGTTGTGCCCGGCATAACGAACGCACCCCAGCCCACGGCACAACCAAAAGACAACGCCCAAACATTGAGCGGCGATAAATATTTGTTTAAATTTTTATGTTCGGTAATTCCGCCATCTACGGTATCCATTTATCAGATACTCCTATTTACATATAATCGACTGAAGATTTGCGTTTGTCCTGTTTCATAAAACCAAATTTCTCTGCAACGGATTCGACAATCACGAAGAAAACCGGTATCAAGAAAATTCCCAGCGAAGTTGCGAATAACATTCCGCCGACAACCGCCACGCCCATGCCGTTTCTTGCTGACGAGCCCGCGCCTACCGCCATTGCCAAAGGTAAGCAGCCGATTATGAACGCAAGCGACGTCATCAATATCGGGCGAAGTCTCAAGCCCGCCGCCTCAATCGCCGCTTTAATCGGACGCATTCCGCGGTCAACACGCACTTTCGCAAATTCGACAATCAGTATTGCGTTTTTCGCCGCCAAGCCGATTATCATTATGATACCGATTTGCATATAAACGCTGTCCTGCAAACCGGCTTTTTGAACGCCCATCATTCCGTAGAAAATTGACATTGCCCATTCCGAGAAAACCGCGCCGAAAATTCCTGTTGGTACCGTGAATAAAACTGCGAAAGGCACGCTCCAACTTTCATACAGCGCCGCCAACATTAAAAAGACGAACACGAGCGCCAATGCTAAAACTTGTTGCGTGGAACTGGCGGCTTTTTTCTCTTCGCGCGATTGCCCCGACCATTCGATATTGAAACCGGTTGGGACTTCTGCGCGAACGACTTCTTCAATGGCAGACATGGCTTGACCGGAGCTGTAACCCGAAGCGGCGTTGCCTTGAATTGCCACTGCGCGAGAAATATTAAATCTGGAAATTTGAGTAGGACCGGTACTGCGTTTTGGCTTTATCAAAGTATCGAGCGGCACCATTTGATTGTCGTCGCCTCTGACAAAAATAAATTTGGCAGATTCAGCTTCGGAGCGGTACAAAATATCGGATTGGAGCATAACTTTGTACGTGCGCCCAAACTGGTTGAAGTCATTAACCTGCATACCGCCGAAATTAACCTGCATAGCCGTGAAAACATCGCTCAAGCTGACGCCGAGGAGTTTAACTTTTTCGCGATCAACTTCATATTCAATCGTCGGCGAGGCGATATTAAAAGTAGTGCGAACGCCCTGCAATTCGGGGCGCTGATTCGCCGCGGCAACAATCTTATTGGCAATTTCGTTAAGTTCTTCGTTAGTGTGCCCCGCCATATCTTGAAGTTGCAAAGACCAACCGCCAACCGAGCCTAAGCCTGGAAGTGCTGGCGGGTTAAATGCGATAACTTGAGCTTCGGGAACAGTCATTGCGCCGAGCCTAAACATTGTGCCGATACAGGCGTTAATCGACGCCTCCGGACCGCGCTGCCCCCAGGATTTTAAACTGCAAACAAGAATACCCGCGCTCGGTTTCGAGCCGAACGACAGCATATCAAAGCCCGTTGCCGACATACAATTTTGAAGTCCAGGCATTTCTTTCAAAACCGCCGCAGTCAATTTGTCAATCGTCTCTTGCGTGTGATTCATTGAAGTACCTTCCGGCAAACTTATCGACGTGAAGAAATAACCTTGATCTTCTTCCGGAACGAAGGTTGACGGCAGGCGCATATAGACAAAGCCCATTAAGCCGCAAATTATCAGCAGGCAGACAAACGCCAATGCAGATTTTTTTATAAAGCCCGCAACGATTTTGACGTAACCGTTTTTTGTTCGCTCAAACCAATTATTGAACGCGCCGAATGCTCTATCAAAGATACCTTTTTTAGCGTTGGGGGCTTTCGGTTTTAAAATCATCGCGCAGAGCGCCGGCGTCAATGTCAAAGCGATAAACGCACTTAGCGCCATCGAAATTGCGATTGTCAACGCGAATTGCCGATACAAAACGCCCGTCATTCCGCCCAAAAATGCTACCGGTACGAAAACCGCCGCCAATACAAACGCGATAGCTACAACCGGACCTTGCACTTCGTCCATTGCGCGCTCGGTTGCGTCAACCGGCTCAAGCCCCTCTTCCATGTGGTGTTCGACATTTTCAATAACAACAATTGCGTCGTCGACAACCAAGCCTATTGCCAAAACCATTGCAAACAATGTTAATGTATTTATCGAAAAATCCAGCAGGACAAACGCCGCGAAAGTTCCAATCAGCGAAACCGGAACTGCCAACAGCGGAATTAACGTCGCGCGCCAACTTTGCAGGAAAATAAATATTACCGCCACGACCAACAGCAACGCCTCAACGAACGTATGAACAACTTCTTCAATCGATTCGCGGATAAAATCTGTGCTGTCGAAAATTTGTCCGATTTTCAAACCGGGCGGAAGATCCGGCTCGGTTTCTTCAAGGATTTGCTTAACGGCGGCAACGGTCGACATTGCATTGGCGTCGCTCGTCAACATTAAACCGAAACCTACGCAAGCCATACCGTTATACTTACTGACAATGTTATAGGATTTTTGTCCCGTCTCAATTCGGGCAATGTCTTTGACGCGGACGAAGCCGCCCTTGCCGTCGCTTTTAACAATGATGTCGCTAAATTCTTCAATGGTAGTCAAGCGCCCTTGAATTTTGCCGGTGTACTGTTTTTCCTGTCCGGTATTCACGGGCATTGAGCCGATTGTACCCGCCGCCGCCTGCTGATTTTGTTCAGTGATTGCGGAAACAACCTGCGCGACGGTTAAATCCATTTCAGCGAGTTTATCCGGATTCAGCCAAATGCGCATTGCATAATCCGCGCCGAAAATTTGAATATCGCCAACGCCATTTACGCGTTTAATTGCGTCGATAAGATAAATATCGCCGTAATTTTTCATAAAAGCGCGGTCATATCTGCCGTCGGGTGAATAAATTGCAAACATCAGCGCCATATCGTTTGAAGATTTGCGCGTCGTAACACCAACAGATTGCACGGCTGAAGGCAAACTCGCATTGGCAACGGCAACATTATTTTGAACTTTAACCGCGTCCATATCGCCGTCCGTGCCAACTTCGAAGACAACCGACAAACTATATCTGCCGGTATCGTCGGAGTTCGAGCTCATATAGTCCATGCCTTGAGTGCCGTTAACCTGCTGCTCGATAACCTGCGCGATAGTTTGGTCGACAACTTCAGCATTAGCGCCGGTGTAGGAAGTGCTGACTGAAATGGTCGGCGGCGAAATTTGCGGGTACTGCGCGATTGGCAATTGTAAACCGGCTAAAATTCCAACCAAAACAATGATTAGCGAAATGACGATTGCGAAAATCGGTCTGTGTATGAAAAATTTTGCCACGCACGCCGCCCCCTTACTGCTGATTCAAATTGCCAGGAGCATTGGGATTGCCGCTGGTGGCTTCGGTAACAATATCGGTTTTGTAAGGCGTGGTAACATTGGCAAGGGTAAAGCCCATTTCGCCGGCAGTAACTTCGGTTGCCGCCAATTCGACGCCTTCGCGCAGATTTGTTAAACCTTCAACGACAATGGTATCTTGCGGCGTAATTCCGGAAGTCACAATGTAATAACTGCCGACTTGACTGCCGAGTTCAACATTTTTGGCAACGGATTTGCCTTCCTCGTCCATCGTCATAACGAAAGATTTTCCTAAAAGTTGCTGAACTGCACGCTGTGGAACTAAAATTGCGTTCGGAATAGTTTCACCGGTCAATTTGACGCGCGCGAACATTCCAGGCATCAACATTCCGTCCGGATTCGGGAAAACAGCCTTCATAATCAGCGAGCCGGTATTATTCGCAAGTTCCCTGTCAGTTTCGACAATGCGCCCTTCGAAAGGATATTCATTGCCGTCAGACAGCGTTATCGTCACGCGAATTGGATTGTGCTGAGCCTGCTGAGATTGAATTGTCATAAAGCGCAGATATTCATTTTCGCTGATTGAGAACTGCGCGAAAATCGGATTTATTGAGCCGATACTTACAAGAGTGGTTGCGCCTGCCGTTACGAAAGTTCCAATGGCAACGTCGTCAACGCCCAATTGACCGGAAATCGGCGCGTAAATTTCGGCGTCCTTTAAATTTTCTTCAGCCAATTGAACATTCGCCGCTTGAGCCGCCGCCGCCTCTTTGTAAGATTCAACCAAAACCGCCTGCGTCGTCACGGTTTGCTCGGCTATCGCGTTGTTTCGCCAGAGCATATCATATCGCTGTAAATCGATTTGCGCGTTTTGTAAATTCACTTGAGCCTGTGCCAAAGTTGCCTTAGCTGCCGCCAATTGCGCTTGATATTGTCTGTCGTCCAATTTGAAAATCAATTGCCCCGCGTTGACAAATTCGCCGCCGTTTACGTATTTTTCCACAACTCTGCCGGAAATTTTTGCTTGAACTGCAACTTCTTCGATGCCGACCAAATGTCCGGCGTATTCGCTAGCAAGCGGTGTATCTCGCTGTACGACCTTCATAACTTTCACTTGCTGTTTTTGGACTTGCGCTTGTTTGGGCTGACTGTCGCCGCAACCCGTTAAAAATGTTGAGGCTAATGCTGTAATAATTGCCGCTGAGATTAGTTTCTTTTTAGAAAAAAACACGCTTACCCCTCCTTCGATTGAAAAATCTGCCGTAATTTTAAAATCTAGCCGGTAAAAAGTCAATTGAAGTTGGTAAGCGCGCTTATATTTTGCAAAAAAAACGTAGACAATCTTAAAATCTGCGGTTAAACTTAAACAAAAAAAATGGCGGAGAGGGTGGGATTCGAACCCACGGTACGTTTCCGCACAACGGTTTTCAAGACCGTCACCTTCAACCGCTCGGACACCTCTCCGTACTTTGCCGATTATACACTTAAAAAATTCGCCTGTCAAATTTAATCTGCGGAGGTTTTTTATGATTTACGTATTGCCGATAATGGCGGCGGCGGCGCTCATTGCGCTGTATAAATTTTTGCCGAATCGAAAATTTTTCCCGTACTTCTGCGCGATGTTGTTAATGGTTTTTTTTGTGTCGGCGTTTGTACAAAATCGATTGAGCCAGCACGAAATTGACCGCGCGCAAATTGAAAAAATTCGTGAGCAACAGCAGCTGTTCAGCGATTGGTACGCCGCTTATCAAAAAGACATTGAGCAGCTTGACAGAAATTGGCAACTTTATCACAGCATTGTTGAAAATCTGAAGGCGGCGGAAATTTATGAACGTTCGACGTACGAACAGCTGATTGATTTGGAAATGGACGCGCTCGCCGAGCAGCGGCGCATTTATTCGCTGAAAGTTCCGGACGGCTTAAATTTGGAATGCGGCACACTGTTAGCCGAGATTATCAAGAAAACTCAAGCTTACGTCGACGCGCAGACAAAAACAATTTCGCTGGTGAAATCGGCGGCGAATCCGGAAACTTTTACAAATTTAACCGCGCTCAATAAAAAAATCAAGGACATAACAATTCGCGAATCGCCCGCGGGATTATTTACGGCGGCGGAAGTGGCGGCAATTCGTGACAATTTAATCGTGCCTGGGGAGGGCGTTGACCGATGAAGAATTTTAGGACGATTGGCGGCGGCGAGATTTTCACTGCCGAATACGAAATTAAAAAATCCGTGTTCATTTCGCGCGGGTAATGTTTTTATTTATTATAAAAATTTATTTTTTGGAGCGTTGACCGATGAAGAATTTTAGGACGATTGGCGGCGGCGAGATTTTCACTGCCGAATACGAAATTAAAAAATCCGTGTTCATTTCGCACGTCAAACACGTTGAAACCGAAGACAGCGCGCGCGAATTTGTTGCTGACATTCGCAAAAAATATTTCGACGCGACGCATAATTGTTCGGCGTGGATATTGGGCGAAACCGGCGATAAGCAAAAATCCAATGACGACGGCGAGCCTGGCGGGACTGCGGGCAACCCGATTCTCGACGCCATCAAAAAAAATGAGCTGACGAATATTGCCATGGTGGTTACGCGGTATTTCGGCGGAATTAAATTGGGCGCGGGCGGGCTGATTCGCGCTTATTCGCACACCGCCGCTTTGGGAATTGCCGCCGCTCAGATTGTGCAAATGACGACTTTTAAAAAAATCGCCGTGACGATTGAATATCCGTTTCTCGCGCAGGTGGAAAATTTTTTGCGCAATAAAAAAATCAGCGTTGAGAGCGCCGATTACGCCGCAGATGTTACGCTGAATATTTTGATTGAGCCGGACGCCGCCGAGAATTTTTTGACGGATTTAACCGAATTGACAGCCGCGAATTTTCTTGCCGAAGATACCGGCGAAATTTTAATTCCGGTCGCCGTGTAAAAAATCTTCAGCCACTGCGCGAATAATTTCAGAGTCAAAGCCCTTTGTGCCGAGGTACTGCCAGATTTTATTTTTAGTTTTCGCGTCGATTTCAACGCCGGAAAATTTTTTCGCAACAGCCTTTGCGGCGGCGTTAAATTCGTGTTCGTAAGTATCGGCGGGGATTAAATTTTTAATCGTTTCGGAGTCGAAGCCGCGCTGCAGGAGTTTAAAATAAATTTGGCGGACGCTCAGAATTTCCGCGGTATAAAGATTTTCAAATTGGCTCGCGCAGGTTTCGGCGTCGTTGAGAAAATTTTTTTCAGTGAGTTTATCAATCGCTGCGTCAATTTCGGTTTCGTCGAAGTTTTTTGCGATTAATTTTTGCCGCAACTTTCCCGAACTTTGCTCTTGCCGCGCCAATATTCCAGCCGCCGTCTGCAGGGCGGTTTTATTTTTTCGCATTAAATTTTCCCCGCCTTCCAAAATAAATAAACGCAATGAGTGCAATGACAAAAGCAATAACGCTGGTCATTTGCGCGCTCTTCAAAAGTCCGAACGCCAGATTCATATAATCGCCGCGCAGATATTCCAGGAAAAATCGCGCCGCTGCGTATAACATAACGTACAGGCAGAAACATTGCCCGCGCGCGTAATTCGTCGTGCGGAAAATCAACAGCAGCGCCATAATCACAATATCCAGCTGACATTCCCAAACTTCCGCCGGAAAAAGCGGCTGCGCTCCGTACGTTCGAAATGCAAGCGTCGTTTCCGGATAAATTATTCCGAAATTTGAGCCGGTCGGCGCGCCGAATGCATCGCCGTTTAACAAATTCGCGCAGCGCCCAATCGCTTGCCCCAAAATTATCGCCGGCGCTAAAATGTCCGCCAAATGTACTACGTCAAGATTTTTTTTCTTCGCGTAATATCCGCCCGCCAGCACGCCCAAAATTACTCCGCCTTGAACTGCCATGCCGCCCTGCCACACGTTTAAAATTTCGCTCAAATGATTTTGGTAATAATCCCAGTCGAAAAAGAAAACGTCCCACAGCCGCGCCCCCAGCAAGCCGAAAAATCCTCCGATTAAACCAATGTCAATCAAATGTTCGTCGTAGCCGCGCCCGTCCACTTTCGCGAAAAAATATCCCACGCCCGTTGACAAAATTATCGCGCAGGACAAAATCACGCCGTAAGCGCGAATCGGAAAATCGCCGATGTAAAACAAATATTGATGCAAAACGTCAGCCCCATTGCTTGAAAAACTTTTGCCGCTATGATACGATACCTTCAAGCAAATTGCAAATTTTTTCTCGTGGAAGGTGAGCGCGTGGAAAATTCGCCGTGCATTTCGGTTATCGTGCCGGTTTACAACGTCGAGCGGTACGTCAAACTTTGTATCGACAGCATTTTGGGGCAAACTTTTCAAAATTTCGAAGTGATAATTGTTGACGACGCTTCGCCGGATAATTCCTACGAGATTTGCCAAAATCTTTACGGCACGAATGACAAAGTGCGAATCTTGCGCCACAGCGAAAATCAAGGCATTGGTCCTGCGCGAAATACCGGAATGGCAAACGCGCGCGGCAAATATATTTATTTCGTGGACAGCGACGATGTCATTGTGACAAAGGCGCTGGAAATTTTGTACAAGACAGCGGAAAATACCGGCGCGGATGTCGTACACCTTTCTGAGTGGTACGAAACCAACCAGGACGACGATAAACGCCTCCGGATTCAAAATTTAAAAATTGTCGCCGAACAGTACAAGCAAACCGGCTTTTTAAAATATGATATTCCCTGGCGGCTCGAAAATTGCTGGGAACGCGGCAGTATGTGGTCAATGGCGTGGCTCTGCATGTATCGCCGCGAATTTCTTGAGGCAAATGATATCAAATATTTCAGCGTCATTTCCGAAGATGAACTTTTCGCACTGACGATCTATTGCCGCGCCGAAAAATTTTACGTCCTGCGCGAAACGCTTTATGTTTACCGCAAAAGGCAAAGTTCGATTATGCGCAATTACAGCGCCGACAGACTTTCAAATGGCGTCAAGTCAATGCTTATCGGCGTCAAACATTTGCAAAATCTGTTTTCGACGATTCCCGAGCTGGCGAATAATCCAATTCTGCAAAACAATTTGATTATCCAAATGGTTGCAAGATTTTCGATAAATCACATTGCGCCTTTTTACGACGGCAAAATTTCCGCTGAAGAATTGTATGAAATTATTTTTAACGGGCTTCAACCGACCTTCAAGGAAAATATTTCAATCGCAAAGGCGATTTTCGATTTGATGAATATTTATCGGACGCAAATTGATTCTTTCAGACAAAGTTTCGATAACCTTGTTCAGCAAAATCAGCTGCTCCAATATCAATTGACGAATTACGAAATTTTTATGCGCGAAAAGGACGCAATGCTAAATCTCCTCAACCAAATTAAAAACGCCGATAAAAAATTCCTGTTCATGTTGACGCCAACGCACGGCAACCTCGGCGACCAGGCTATTGTTTTGGCAGAATATTACATCATGAGCCGCTGCTTTCCCGATTATCAAATTATCGAAATTCCTTACGATTATCTTGTTGGCGAGCGCGGCAAAATTTTTTCCGGTTTGGGCTACGCCAAATACATACATTCGGACGATTATATCATTTTGCACGGCGGCGGAAACCTCGGCAATTTGTGGCTTCACGAAGAAACCGCACGGCGCGCAGTCATTGAAAAATTTCCGAACAACCGAATTGTAATTTTCCCGCAAAGTGTACATTTTTCAGACGACGCCGAAGGTCAGCGGCAAATTGCCGAAAGTTCACGGGTTTATAATTCTCATCCGGATTTGCATTTAATGTTGCGCGATGAAAATAGTTTCGACGTTGCCAATAAAATTTTCCCGAACGTCCAAACGTATCTTGTTCCGGATATTGTAACGGCGCTTTTCGGTACTTTCGACAACGTGAATATTTCGCGCAGAGGCGTTTTGTTTGTCCTGCGCAACGACAAAGAAAAAATCCGCAACGACAATCTGATTAATCAGCTCCAAAGATGGCTGGCAAGTCAAAACGTCCCCTTCAACGTCATTGATACCGTTATCAACGACAAAGTTTCAAAACAAACCCGCGCGCAAAAAGTTTCCGAGGTCGTGCTTAAGATTCGCCAAAGCAAAGTCGTAATCACGGACAGATTTCACGGCGTCATTTTTTCCTTTATCACCCGCACGCCGGTGCTTGCCTTTAAATCTTACGATACAAAAATTTCTTCGGGCATCAAGTGGTTTAAAGATTTTCCGTCCGTCTTTTACGCCGAAAATTCCGCGCTGCCCGAAATGATTAATTTTATTGTCAAAGCGTATAATGGAGACTTAGAAGCCAATCTTAATACCCCCCCCCGAATTTTCTCAAATACAAAACAATTATGCAAGAAACTTTTTCAAAAATAATTTCCAGAGGTACTTGATATGGATTTTGATAATGTTAGCCGCCTGCCGGAGCGCGTAAAGAAATTAATTTTTTTCAGCATTCCGATGTCGATTTGCAATTTCCGCTGCCATTACTGTTACCTTGCGCAGCGTCCGGTTTCCTATCAAGGTATTCAGCCGGAAATGAAATATTCGCCAGAGCAAGTTGCTAAGGCGCTGTCGTTCAATCGATTGGGCGGGCAGGCTTATTTGAACATTTGCGCGGACGGCGAAACTTTGATAACGAAAGATTTGGATTTGTACGTCAAGCGGCTGGTTGAGGAAGGGCATTACGCCGAAATTGTTTCGAATTGCACAATAACCGCGGCGATTGAGAAATATCTTGCGTGGGACGCGGAACTGCGCGCTCATGTCGAATTTAAATGTTCGTTCCATTACCTTGAATTGAAAAAGCGCAATATGCTCGATTTGTTTGTTAAAAATATAAATCGCATGTGGGACGCCGGAATCAGCACGAATATTGAAGTGACGCCGAGCGATGAACTTATTCCGCATATCGACGAACTCAAGGAGTTTTCGCTGAAAAATTTTGGCGCGCTGCCGCACGTAACCATTGCCCGCAACGACAGGACGAAAAATATTGAAATTCTGAGCAAACTTCCAAGGGCGGAATATTATAAACTTTGGGGGCAATTCGATTCGGCGTTTTTCAATTATAAGACGACGATTTTTGGTAAACCTCAAGAGGAATTTTGTTACGGCGGGCTTTGGTCGATTTATGTGAATTTGTGTACGGGGCAGGCTCAATCCTGTTATTGCGGCAGGGCTTTGGGCGATATTTTTGCAAATCCCGAAACCGCGCTGTCGACTTATCCCGTGGGAATTTGTACTTTGCCGCACTGCTACAATGGGCATGCTTTTTTGACATGGGGAAATATTCCGCACGCAACCAATGTTCGATACAGCGACGTCCGAAACCGCGTCCGCGCAGATGGTACGGAATGGCTTCACCCAAAACTTAAAAATTTTTTCAGCACGCGGCTTTGCGAAAATAACGCGGAAATTACCGATTCCGAAAAATACGACTTCATGGTAAAAAATTTGTTGGGCTTGCATTGAATTTTGTAAATTAGTGCTTGCATTTATAAAAATTTTGTGTTAAAGAAATCGCGTCCGCGCTGACGGCACAGAGTGGTTTCATCCGAAACTTAAAAAATTTTTTCAGCACGCGGCTTTGCGAAAATAACGCGGAAATTACCGATTCCGAAAAATATGACTTCATGGTAAAAAATTTGTTGGGCTTGCATTGAATTTTGTAAATTAGTGCTTGCATTTATAAAAAATTTGTGCTAAAGTATAGCGCGTTCGGGACGTAGCCCAGTTTGGTAGAGCGCTTCCTTGGGGTGGAAGAGGTCGTGAGTTCAAATCTCGTCGTTCCGACTAAGTTTTAAATCGTCGCGCAGGAGTTTAATCCGGCGGCGATTTTTTTTATTGTGAAGGAATAAATTATTTCGCGGCGAAATTTCGATACAGCAAAATCGAAGGGAGCATTGCGATGTACGGAATAATTTTGATAGGCGTAATGATTGCAACCGGCGGAGCGATCGCATTTATCGGCGACAAGCTCGGTACTAAAATTGGCAAAAAGCGCCTGTCAATTTTCGGACTGCGCCCGCGGCACACTTCGATGATTATCACCGTTATCACCGGAATTTTGATAACCGCTTTTTCAATCGGCACAATGGCTGTTGTTTCCAAAGACGTTCGCACCGCGCTTTTCGGCATGGAAGAATTAAACGCGGCAATGGAATCTACAAAAGCCGCCCTTGCCGCCGCCAAACAGGATTTAGCCAAAATGCAGGAAGAATTTAAACGCGCCAATTCCGAACTCGACACCGCACGCGACGAAATTTCCGCGCTCCAATCCGAACAAGACGAACTTAACGCCGAATCCGAACGCCTACGCGCAGGCAACGAACGCCTTGAAGCTGAAAAATTTGAACTCACCGAACAAAACGAAAATCTTGCCAGCGTCAATAAAAATTTAGCAACTGCCAATGACGAATTGACCGGCACGAATCAAAATCTTGCCCGCGTCAATCAAGAATTAACCGGCGCGAATAAAAAACTTTCCAGCGAAAATCAAAAATTGACTGATACTAACGAAAATCTTTCCAGAGTCAAAAGCGAACTTGAGGCGAGCAACCGCCGCCTTAATGAATTTAACGTAACTTTGACTGCCGATAACGAGAAACTTACTAAGGACAACGCCGAGCTTGAGGAACACGCGCGAAATCTGCGCGACGGTTTAATTGCAATGCGCGAAGGCGATATAGCATTCCGCGCGGGTGAAGTTTTGGCGGCGGCGGTTATCAAGGGCAACCGTACCGCGGAAGAAATTTCCAAAGACATCAACGCGCTTGCGGACGTTGCGTCGAAAAATATTGCCGCACGTTTCGGTGAAGATATCGACAGTTCCGTTTGGATTTATCAGCCCGAATTGCACCGCGTGACGGACGAAATTTCTTCGAGCCCTCAAGATATGGTTTTGCGAATCACGGCGGCGGGAAATTTGGTGCGCGGCGAGCCCGTTCGTACAAATCTTAATCTTTTCCCGAATAATAAAATTTTCGACGCTAACGAACTCATTTTTTCCCACGAATACGAAGTTCAAAGCGAAGACGACGCCGAGGATATTGTGCGGGATTTTTTGGGCGAAATTAATCGCGCGGCGGTTGCCAAGGGAATTTTGGCAGATCCGATAAGCGGCACTGTCGGCGTAATGGAAGGCTCGCAGCTTTATGAGCTGGTTGAAGAAATTGAATATGCGCGCGGTAAAATTGTTTTGACTGCTTACGCCCGCGAAGAAGTTTACTCAATCGGTCCGTTGCGGCTGAATATCAAATTTGAGCAAAGGGCTGAAGTTTAAATGCTGATTGGAATTGGAAAAATAAATTTTTATGATTTTATCGGAGAAATTAAATATATCCGCGAAAATATTCACTCAATCGGTTCGTTGCGGCTGAATATCAAATTTGAGCAAAAGGCTGATATTTAAATGCTGATTGGAATTGAAAAAATAAATTTTTATGATTTTATCGGAGAAATTAAATATATCCGCGAAAATATTCACTCAATCGGTTCGTTGCGGCTGAATATCAAATTTGAACAAAGGGCTGAAGTTTAAATGCTGATTGGAATTGACCCGGGCAAGGATAAATGCGGCGTGGCGATTTTGACTTCGGACGGAGAAATTATTTTTGAAAAAGTTATCGCCACGGCTGATTTAGAATTGACGCTGAAAAATTTTCTCGCGCAGTACGATTTGAAATTGGCAATTTTGGGAAACGGAACAACTCATAAAGCCGCGGAAAAAATTCTGCGCGACTCCGGTTTGCCCGTTAAAATTGTCGACGAAAAACATACGACAGAAGAGGCGCGCCGCAAATATTGGTTGAAAAATCCGCCGCGCGGTTGGCGAAAAATTTTGCCCACGTCCTTGCAAGTTCCACCCGAACCTGTCGACGGCATCGTGGCTGAAATTTTAATTCGCCGCTACCTAACTGAAAATTAATATCTATTGTATACAATATATTTTCCACGGCGTTGCTATACAAAAAAATTATAGCGTGCTATAATTCGTCCATATTAAGGAGGAATTAAGATGTCAGAAATGAAGCAGTACGTTTACGATATCCTTGAGATGATTAAACAGCGTGACCCCGACCAGATTGAATTTCAGAACACGGTTAAGGAAGTTTTGACTTCGATAGTGCCGTTCCTTGAGAAAAATCCGCAGTACAAGGCGCAGAAACTTTTGGAGCGCATCGTTGAACCGGAGCGCGTTATCACTTTCCGCGTTGCCTGGCAGGACGATAAAAACGAAACTCATGTTAATCGCGGTTATCGCGTTCAGATGAACTCGGCTATCGGACCGTACAAGGGCGGCTTGCGTTTCCACCCGAGCGTCAATCTTAGCATTTTGAAATTCTTGGCGTTCGAGCAGGTTTTCAAAAATTCGTTGACGAGTCTTCCGATTGGCGGCGGCAAAGGCGGCTCGGACTTCGACCCCAAAGGCAAGACTGACAATGAAGTTATGAAATTCTGCCAAAGCTTTATGACTGAACTTTATCGTCATATTGGACCGCACGTTGACGTTCCGGCGGGCGATATCGGCGTCGGCGGACGTGAAATTGGTTATCTTTTCGGGCAGTATAAACGTATTCGCGACGCGTATGATTCGGCTGTTTTGACTGGTAAAGGTTTGACTTACGGCGGCTCTTTGACACGTACTGAAGCTACCGGTTACGGCTTGCTTTATTTCGTGAAAAATATGCTCGATGCGAAAAATATCAGCCTCAAAGATAAAGTTGTAGTTATCAGCGGCTCGGGCAATGTTGCAACTTACGCTATCGAAAAGGCGCAGGAGTTTGGCGCAAAGGTCGTTTCTTGCTCCGATTCTAACGGCTATGTTTATGACGCTGAAGGTATCGATTTGGCGGCTGTCAAGGATATCAAGGAAGTTCACCGCGGGCGCATTAAAGAATATGTCAATTATCGTCCAAATGCGGAATATCACGAAGGCTGCAGCGGCGTTTGGGGCATCAAGTGCGATATTGCTTTGCCCTGCGCAACTCAGAGCGAAATTGATTTGGAATCCGCGAAGAAATTGGTTGCGAATGGTTGTAAGGTTGTTGGTGAAGGCGCAAATATGCCATCCACGCTTGAAGCGATTGATTATTTCTTGAAGAATGGCGTATTGTTTGCACCAGCGAAAGCGGCTAATGCGGGCGGCGTTGCAGTTTCAGCTCTCGAAATGAGCCAGAACTCCGAACGTCTCAGCTGGACTTTTGAAGAAGTCGACAACAAGCTCAAAGAAATTATGGAAAACATTTATAAAAACGCAAAGAAAAACGCTGAAGAATTTGGCGACCCCGACAACCTTGTTATGGGCGCGAATATCGCCGGTTTCAAGAAAGTTGCGGAAGCTATGACAGCTCAAGGTATCGTATAATAAAATCGGCATTTCTTTTCACGAAAAGAAACGCCTAGCAAAGAAAAGGGCGGCGCGGATTGTCACATCACGTGACAAGCGCGCCGCGGGAGCGCCCATCCTTGGGCGCTCTTTTTTTGGTTGTTTGTATTGTTTGAATTTTTATAAATAGCGAATCCAAATGTAGCCCATTGAAATTATTATCGACAAAATCATCAGCGGAAACGCCGTCTTCATAAAGCTGATAAACGAAATTGGCTTGCCGCGCTGAGCCGCCATTGACGCAACTACAACATTTGCGCTCGCGCCAATCAGCGTACCATTGCCGCCCAAACATGCGCCCAATGCTAAGCTCCACCACATCGGCTCTAAGTTCGATAAGCCCATTTCGCCCATATCCTTAATCAGCGGTATCAGCGTCGCCACGAACGGGATATTGTCAATGAACGCCGAGGCTATTGCACTCATCCACAAAATTAATATCGCCGTCGCCGGTACGCTGCCGTTTGTTATTTGAATTGCCTCTGCCGCCAGCCATTTTATAACGCCCGTTTCGACAAGCGCCCCGACCAATACAAATAATCCTGCGAAGAAAAATATTGCCAGCCATTCGATTTTGCTTAAGACTTTGGCAATCATTTCTTCGTTATGCGAATATGTCACGAACAGCAATAAGCCCGCGCCCGACAGCGCCGCCGTCGCCGTTTCCAAATGCAGCGCGCCGTGCAACACGAACATTGACATCGTTATCGCCAAAACGCCCAAACATTTTTTCAACAAAACCGGATCTGTGATTTGGCTGTATTCATTGAGCCGCATTACTTTGTCCTGGAGTTCCTGCTGCGTGTGAAGTTTCGAGCCGTACATTATCAGCATTATCGCTACCGTCACCACGAAAATTAAAATCGCCGGCGGTGTCAAGTTGAAAATGAAGTCCATGAAGTTCAAGCCGACGGCCGAGCCTATCATGATATTTGGCGGGTCGCCTACCAAAGTTGCCGTGCCGCCGATATTCGAGCTGATTATTTGCGCCATTAAAAACGGCTTCACGTCGACTTTAAGCTGCGCCGCTATGTTAAATGTTATCGGCACTGTCAATAAAACCGTCGTGACGTTATCGAGCAAAGCTGAGCAGGTTGCTGTTAACAAACTTAACGCTACCAAAAGTTTTATCGGCTGTGCTTTAACTTTTTTTGCCGCCCAAATCGCCAGAAAATTGAATAGCCCCGTTTCGCTGGTTATGTTGACGATTATCATCATTCCCATCAAAAGTCCGAGCGTGTTAAAGTCTATGTGGTGAATTGCCGTTTCCTGCGAAATGATGCCAAAAATTATCATCAACATTGCGCCGACTATTCCGACGATTGTTCTGTGAACTTTTTCCGAAATTATCAACGCGTAGGCGGCAACGAAAATTATTACCGCCACTGCTGTCATATCCATTACCCCACCCCTTAGTCAAATTTTTCGCGCAGGTTTAAAATTTTTTGTCGATAACGGTAATGGTAATTTTTTCGCCGTCGCGTTTAATTTTGAAGTTGTAATCTTTGACGCCGGAAGTGCCGAGTTCGACTTTCAGCGCAAGAAGTTCCATACCGAGTTTTTCAGCCAAATCTTTGGTGAATCCGGCTTTGGCTAAAGGTTCGGGCGGTGCTTCTGCCTCTTCGACTAAGCGGCGCTTTTCGGCTTTTTTCGCTGCCGTCAAAAGTTGCGCCTCTACCGATTGTTCTTCCACGTAATTTCTAATCATATCTTTGTCAGTCAAGCCGCGTGGCGGTCTCTTCATCATAAAAATCACTCCTTAACTTTAGCCCAAGAATCCCCAAGAATCTTTCAAGCCCACAACGCGATTGAAAACCAAATGCTCGGGCGTAGTGTCTTTGTCGACAACGAAATAGCCCAACCGCAAAAATTGATAATGCGTCCCCGCCGCCGTCCAACGAACAGAGGGCTCAATCAGCGCATTTTCTACGACAATCAGCGAATTTG
Organism: uncultured Selenomonadaceae bacterium; assembly: GCA_905235685.1. Taxonomy (GTDB): domain Bacteria; phylum Bacillota; class Negativicutes; order Selenomonadales; family Selenomonadaceae; genus Quinella. The sequence goes on along the minus strand of CAJOMO010000026.1, from coordinate 1,289 downwards.
GATTGAGCGCGGCAATAAAATCTTCCGGCAAATTTCCGTGTTCGTCCGTCGTCAAAAGATAATCGTACAGCCGCACTTCAGCCTTCAAACATTCGGACGCGCTCACCCAATGAATTGTGCCTTTGATTTTGCGATTGGCAGTCGCGCCGCCCTGCTTGGAAGTCGGGTCAATCGTGCAGTGCAATTCAACGACATTGCCCGCCGCGTCCTTGATAACTTCATTGCACTTGATAATGTAAGCATATTTCAGCCGAACTTCGCCGCCTGGTTTCAAACGGAAAAATTTTTTGGGCGCATCTTCCATAAAATCGTCGCGCTCAATAAAAATTTCCCGCGTAAACGGAACATAACGCGCCGCACTGCGCGAAGGGTGATTTTCAGCGTAAAGATATTCGACGCCCTCAACATTCGTCAAAATAACTTTCAGCGGATTCAAAACAGCCATAACGCGGTCGGCGTTGACATTCAAATCTTCACGGACGCAATGCTCCAACATCGCCACGTCAACCAGGCTGTTGCTTTTCGCCACGCCGATTCTTTCGCAAAAATCCCGAATAGCCGCCGGAGTAAAACCGCGCCGCCTAATTCCTGCAAGCGTCGGCATACGCGGGTCGTCCCAGCCGCGAACATAATTTTCTTCAACGAGCTGCCGAAGTTTGCGTTTGCTGGTAATTGTGTTGGTTAAATCCAGCCGCGCAAATTCAATCTGCCGCGGACGCGTATTCACGTCAAAGCCGAGCGCGTCAAGCAGCCAATCGGGAACTTTTTCACCCTGCGCCAAATCGATAATTTCAACGTTCGCACCGTCAACGCTGTACGCCATAAGCAGAATCTCAAAATCGGGGCTCTGAATGTATTTGTACGCGCCGGCGGTTGCTATCGGTACGCTGCTGTAAGTTTCAAGGTCAATCGACAAATGCTTCATTACGGTTTACCTGCACTACCGTGCCTTCCACTATTTCATGTTCTTTGAGATTTTGCATGTCGCCCGCCGCTTCGAGCAAACTTCCCATGTCCTCTACGTTTTTAATATCGTCTGACACTTCTCTGTAACCTGCTACCGAGATTTTGGAAAATGTAAACTTCAGCTGTTTTTACTACACTTCCCGTTAAAAAATACTTGGGCGATAATTCGCCACGTCACCTGTAATTCAGAAAAAATCTTCCTTGAAATGTGACCCTATAGAATCGACTGCACTCGCTGACGTACTGTCGATTATCCGCGTAGCTTTTTCCTTTCCTACTTAATAAACAAAAAAATAATTTCAATCTTTCTGTATTTCGGACAG
>CAJOMO010000025.1 GCA_905235685.1 uncultured Selenomonadaceae bacterium | reverse complement strand
AATAATTACCTCGATTAAAATTTTTCGTGGACATTATAACATTTCAAACAAAAAAAATCGCCCCGAATTTCTTCAGAGCGTCAAATTTATTTCGCGCAGTTTTTTACTTGTCAGATTTGCGGGATTTATAATCTTCGTCAACTGATTTGCGCCATTCGTCAGCAATTTCGTCCATACTTACGGCGGACATAGCCGCGCCGAAGAAACTTGACATTGCGTCAAATCGCGCCTGCGTGCCTTTCGCGTCGTTGTGATAATTCACCGTGCGCCGCGCCGAAATTCCAAGGTGGCTGGCAACGTCGAACGAATCAATATTCGCGCCCATAAACACAAAATCCCAGCCTTTAGTTTTCTGTTCTTCGACAAGCTTTTTAATGGCGTCATAATCGTAGCGTTGGCTTGCGTTTTCCATGCCGTCCGTCGTGATAATAAAAATGGTTTTCGCCGGAACGTCTTCGGGGCGCGCGTATTTGTGAATGTTGCGAATGTGCTTGATAGCGTCGCCCATCGCGTCCAGCAAAGCCGTACTGCCGCCTACAGAATATTCTTTGTTGGTCAATTCTGGCACATCTGCTATCAGTAGCCTATCGTGAATTACAGTTGATTTATAATTGAAAAGCACGGTCGATACATACGCCTCGGCGTCAGTATTTTTGTGCTGATTAATCATCGAATTGAAACCGCCAATAGTATCACTCTCCAAGCCGCTCATTGAGCCGCTCCTGTCCAAAATAAAAACAACTTCAGTCAAATTTTTCATGTTAAAAACCCCTTTCAACGCGAATTATAGCCGATTGATTTTCAAAGTGGTAGCTTGACAGGCGACAAATTTTTAATCGTTCAAAATCGGCTGTTCGTATTCGTACAGGCACTGATTCAGCAAGTCGATATCGAAAATTTTTCTGTCGATGAAAAACATAACGATAACGTCCGCCAATTTACTTTTTGTCAAAGTGTAGCCGGCGCTGGCTAATAAATTTTGAGTTTGTCGGAAATCCAAATTCAGCGCAATGGCAAAGGCAATGGCGGTTGATTTACTCGGCTGATAATCGTTGACTTTGCAGATTTTAGAAAAATGTTGGCGCGTAACATTGGCGCGGTTGTAAATTTCGGAATTTTGCTTGCCGCTCTCACGAATCAAGCGCTTTATCATTTCGGAAAAAGTTTCACTGCGCGCGTTGTCAAACAGCTTAGAAAAATTAATCGCCGCCGCGCCCGCCGAAAGGACGCCCAGCATTTTTATCGCTTCGTCCAGCGGTCCATCGTCTTTCGATAAATCTTGCAGAATCAAATTTTCGTCGACAAAATTATCGGCAATGTATCGCTCCAATTCCAATCTCAAATTTTCCATAACGAACCTCATTTCACGAAACGCGGTTTCAAAATCAGCGTGACGAAATAAATTATCGCCGCGCATACCACGATTGTTGAACCCGCTGCCGAATTTAATTCATACGCCAAAAATAATCCCGTCAGCCCCGAACTTAGCGCCACAGCCACGCTCAACAAATGGTAAGATTTTACCGAATTTGTCACGTTTCGCGCAGCCGCCGCCGGTAAAACTAACAGCGCATTGATTATCAAAATTCCTACCCATTGAATTGAGAGCGCCACAACCACTGCCAAAATCACCGCGAAGATAGATTCTACCAACTGCGTGTCTATCCCCCTGCTACGAGCCAATGTGCGGTTCACAGAGGCTATTAAAAGCCGGTTGAATAAAAATATCCAGCTGATAAAAACTGCCACGAATACCGCGCCGAGCCAAATTAAATCTTCCTGCGAAATGGATAGCAAATCTCCGATTAGAAACCGCGAAAATTTATTGAATTGCCCACCCGCTGACATTAGCATCAACCCTAAGGCTATTGCCGTTGAGCTGAAAACGCCAATTACCGTGTCTGCGCCGCTGTGCGCCCGATTTTTTATGTACGTGATTAACAGCGCGAAAATTATTGAAAAAATTATCAGCCCGAAAATTTCTGAGCCGACGCCCAATATCGCGCCGATTGCTATTCCGGTAAATGCGCCGTGTCCGAGCGAATCAGAAAAAAACGCCATTCTGTTCGACACAACCATTGTGGACAGGATACCGAACAGCGGCGTTACCAAAATTATCGCGCAGAGCGCATTTCTCATAAATTCAAATTCAAACATTACTCAAACAAAATTTTTCCTTCGTCAATCTGCCTGTTCAAAATATCTTCGGCGGTTAAAATTTGCGAATCGTACAGCGAATCGGGGTCAAGTTCACGCGTGATAATCAGCGGTTCGTCAAGTTCGACTTCCACGTCCGGAATAATGCCCGTGCCGTCGATACTGCGCCCGTTCGGCGTGTAATATTTGGCGATTGTCAATTTAATTCCGTCGTCCTGGAACATCGGAATAACTGTTTGCACAGAGCCTTTGCCGTAAGATTTAGTACCGACAATCAGCGCCGCCTTTGTGTCTTGAAGTGCGCCGCTCAAAAGTTCCGAGGCGCTGGCGCTGTTTTGGTCAAGCAGTACCACGATTGGATATTTCGCGTGTTCAAGATTTGACATATAAACTTCCTTAGAGCCGTCGCGGCGAATGACAGAAACGATTGGACCTTTGGGAACAATTTCCTGCGCGATTTCGACGCAACTTGTAATGACGCCGCCAGGATTTTGCCGCAAATCCAAAATGAAGCCTTGCATACCGTTCATTTCGAGCTGCGCGAATGCGTTTTTAAATTCTTTGCCGGTATTTTCGCTGAAATGGGAAATGCGAATGTAGCCGATTCTGCCGTCAAGCATTGTGCTGTCAACGGTGTCAACCTTGATAATTTCGCGGGTGATTGTGTAAGTTTTGTCTTCCTCTCCTTCGCGTCCTATTAAAATTTCAACTGAAGAGCCGACTTCGCCGCGAATTTTCATTGCAACTTCCGAAGGCTCAATTTCGCTAATCGGCTGCGAATTTACCGCCCAAATCACGTCGCCGGCTTTTAAACCAACTTTATCGCTCGGTCCGTTGGGAATGACGCCCATAACGTAAACTTTGCCTTCCTTGAAACCCATATAAATTCCAATTCCGCCGAAAGTTCCCGTTGTTTCCGCTTTGAGTTGGCTGTAAAGTCTCGGCTCAAGGTAAATCGAATGCGGGTCGCCCAATGAGCGCACCATTCCGCTAATCGCGCCGTCAATCAGTTTGTCTTCCTCAACCTCTTGCACGTATTGCGATTCAATGAAATGCATTGCGCCGACCAGCCGCGTTATATTCGCCGCGCCCTTCGCGTCCAGATTCAGCGCCGCGAACAACCCCACCAGTACGCCAAAAGACATAATCACCGCCATCACCACGGCGATTAACAAAGTTTTTATGTTCATTTATCCGCCTCATTTGATTTAAAATTGTCAGTGTTGATAATGAGATATTTTATTTGAAATGGCGCGCATTTGTCAACTAAACATTAGGAATTTGCCAATCAATGGGCGTCTCATTTACAGATCTCAAAAAATTATTGACTTTGGAAAAAGGACGGCTGCCGAAAAATCCGTTGTACGCCGAGAGCGGGCTCGGGTGCGCGGATTCGACTATGAAATGTTTCGGATTGGTTATCATAGCTTTTTTGGCTCGCGCAGGACGCCCCCACAAAATAAACGCAAGCGGCTTTTCGTGTTCGTTCAAAAGTTCGATAATTCTGTTGGTGAAAATTTCCCAGCCCTTGCCTTGATGCGAATTTGCCGCGTGAGCCCGAACTGTCAACACTGCATTTAAAAGCAAAACGCCCTGCTCCGCCCAATATTTTAAGCAGCCGTTATTTGGAATTTCGCAACCTAAATCTGCGCGAAGTTCCTTGAAAATATTCATAAGCGACGGCGGCGGCGGAACATTCGGCAAAACTGAAAAACTCAAGCCGTGAGCCTGCCCTGGTTCGTGGTACGGGTCTTGCCCCAAAATCACAACTTTTGTATCGGCGTAACTCGTGAAGTGCAACGCGTTAAAAATATCGTACATATCGGGGTAAATTTTTCGCGTGCGGTATTCGCCGATTAAAAATTGCCGCAGTTTTTGATAATACGGCTTCTGAATTTCTTCGTCCAGGAAATTCGCCCAATCGTTTTTAAAAATTTTCACAGCGCGCCTCCAGTTTTTGTGATAATATTAGACAGCGAATAAAAAGTTGTCAAGGTAATTATGTGGAGTGATTTTAATTGAAGATACTTTTGGCAAATTTTTCTAAAATGATTCAAGACAGCGGCGGATTAGCTAAGGTTCACTGCAACTTTGCGAATGCGATGAATCGGCGCGGGCATAAAATTTTGATGATGTATATGGACGAACGCGAAGGCGAATTTTTTTTTCCGATAGACGCGGGAATTGAGACGTTTAATATTCAGCGGCTCGACGGAAAGATTTTGCATTATCCGCTGTCCTACATGCGCCGCGAAGTTTTTAGGGTCTTCAGCAAAAATCGCGCCCGAAGTATCAATGACGATTTCATAAAAAAATTTTTAATGTCCAATGTTAAATCCGCCACTGAAAAATTTAAGCCTGACGTTATTATTTGTTTTCAACCGACCGCTGGCAAAACTTTTCTGTGCGATATAAAAATTTCTACGCCCGTTATCATAATGTCGCACGGAGATCCCGAAGATTATTTTCAAACCTACCCTGCTGAAGAAATTCCGGCTCTGACGAAATGTAGCGTTTGCCAAGTGCTGATGCCTTCGTTCGCCGAAAATTTAAAGCGCCATTTGCCCGACGTCAATGTCAAAGTTATTGGAAATGTTGTGCCGCAGTACGAACAGCAGGCAGATTTAGCCGCCACTAAAGATTTTTACAAGATTATTTTTATCGGCAGACTCGTTCGCAATCACAAGCGCCCGCATTTGCTGATAGACGCCTTTGAAAAAATTTCTGCGCGATTTCCAAATTGGACGGTTGAAATTTGGGGCGCGGAAGATAAATCTTCGTACACCGAAAAACTTCACAATCAGATTGAAAAATTTCAGTTAAGCGACAGGATTTTTATCAAGGGCACAACAAAAAACGTCGCACAAATTTTGGCGACGGGTGATATTTTTGTATTTCCGAGTGCATATGAGGGCTTTGGATTGGCGGCGGCTGAGGCTATGAGTATGGGGTTGCCGGTTGTCGCCTATAAAAATTGCACGGCGGTAAATGAGTTGGTCACGGACGGCGTTAACGGTTTTCTCTGTGAAGATGGCGTTGAATCTTTAGCCGAAAAAATGTCTGTACTTATGGGCAATCAAGATTTGCGCGTGAAATTTGGTAATTCTGCGCGAGAATCTGTGAAAAAATATTCCGCTGAAAAAATTTGGAACGAATGGGAAAATTTAATCTTTGACTTGACAATAAGCAAGGCACAGCCCTAACGAATACCATAAAACTTTGCTGGTTACGGAAGTTTCAAAATTAAATTCGGTTAGCCCGTGAAACATCAAGCCGGACAGCACGCAGAAAAACAGCAGGTAAGCAAAATTATCGTCCTTGAACCAGCCGCGCAAACTAAAATAAGAAAAATAAATCCACATAAAAATAAAAGCCGCCGCGCCGACGATACCGCACTCCGCCAACATTTGAATGATATTGTTGTGCGCGTGAGCCTGCTGTCGTTCGGTTGCGGTTGGTAAAATGTATTGCGTCTGGTAAGCCGTGGCGTATTGCCCGTAGCCCACGCCCAAAATTGGATGGTCTTCAAACATATTCAGCGCGCTCGTCCACATTTTCATTCGCTCGGCGTTGGATTGCATGCCCATATCGGTAAGCGTCGCCAATCTGTTTGACAAATGCGGCGTTACTAAAAAGATTCCGCCTATCGCCACGAAAATTATTGCCACCGTTGCGAAGGATTTTAATTTGTGCTTTGAATAAATCAGCACGACCAGCGGCACGACGATAAAAATTGCGAGCCACGCGCCGCGCGTTCCATTGAATAAAATCGCGGTTAAAGCTACGACTATTGCCGTTAAGATTAAAAATCTGGCTCGACGTTGCTTAAAGCGCATAAATAACAGCGCGTAAATCGGCAGGAACATTGCGATTAAGCTTGCTTGAGTCATCATTGGCATAACGCCGCCGAATCGCCAATATTCATCGCTGAGCCGCGGCAACGCTTGAATTATCACTGAGACGTTGCTCAAAAATACGCCCGCCAGTAATAATTTTCCGAACAGCAAAATTTTTTCCCGCTCGAATCGTACCAGAAAAACCGGCAGCATCGCCGATATATGGTAAATGTACCGGTCGGCAAATCTTTTTAAGCCTGGCAGTACCGAATCCGCGCTCAACGCCGAAATTAACACCGCCAATAGCAAAATTCCTATCACGCAAAAAATTTTCCGGTATTCGCGCAGTGGTTTTAAAATATCGTCGCGCTTTAAAATTAATCTGTGCGCCAAGCCTAAAAGCGACAGCGCCAAAAATATATTCCCGACCGCCTTTGACAGCGGCAGGAAAAACGAAAATCCGCATATGTAAAAGAATAAACGCCGCTCTACATCTTCAATTCGCGAAAATTTCATCATGGCGCTCAATGGTGGAATAGCCGAATGTGCGTCATAGCCATAACAATTCCGTACTTATCGCAAGTTTCAATGACGTTATCGTCGCGAATAGAGCCGCCGCTCTGCGCGATAAATTCAACGCCGGATTTGTGCGCGCGCTCAATATTATCGCCGAACGGGAAAAACGCATCAGACGCCAGCGACACGCCCTTGAAATTTTTCAGCCAATCAGCCTTAGCCGCGTCAGTGAACTTTTCGGGCTTGACTGTAAAAACGCGCTGCCAATCATTTAAAATATCATCGCTCTCATTGCCAATGTAAACGTCGATAGCGTTATCGCGGTCGGGGCGCTTAATATCGGCTTTGAACGGCAGATTTAAAACCTGCGGGCTTTGACGTAAAAACCAAAAATCAGCCTTGTTACCGGCTAATCTTGTGCAATGTACGCGGCTCTGTTGCCCTGCGCCAATCCCGATAGCTTGACCGCCTTTCGCGTAGCAAACCGAATTTGACTGCGTGTATTTCAAAGTTATCAATGCAATCAGCAAATCGCGTTTAGCGTCGTCAGTGAAATTTTTATTCGCCGTGGGAATATCATTTAAACAATCGGCAGAAATTTTAATATCGTTGCGCTGTTGCTCAAAAGTCACGCCGAAAACTTGTTTGCGCTCAATCGCGGTCGGTTCAAAATCCGGATTAACTTTCAAAATTAGATAACTGCCCTTGCGTTTCGACTTCAAAATTTCCAGCGCTTTATCGGTGTAGCTCGGCGCAATTATACCGTCGCTGACTTCGGCTTTGAGATAATTCGCGGTGGATTCGTCGCATTCGTCGGACAAAATCGCAAAATCGCCGTAAGAGCTCATTCTGTCAGCGCCGCGCGCCCGAACGTAAGCCGCCGCCACCGCGCTGAGTTCACCATTGACGAAATAAATTTTTTTGAGCGTATCGTCAAGCGGCAAACCAACCGCCGCGCCTGCAGGGCTGACGTGCTTAAAAGACGCCGCCGCCGGTAAACCGGTAGCTTCGCGCATTTCGCGTACCAACTGCCAGCCATTCAGCGCATCCAATAAATTTATATAGCCAGGTCTGCCATTCAAAACTTCAAACGGTAATTCGCCATTTTCGGCAAACACTCGCGCAGGTTTCTGATTCGGATTGCAACCGTATTTCAATTCAAGTTCAGTCATCAAATTTCCTCCTATAAACCAAAAAAGAGAGCTACCGAACGCTCCCTTTTCTGTCGCCATTATACCCTTCTTGCCTTCGCCATAAGCAAGTCCCTCGACGCTCATATTAGCACAGCTTTTAAAATTTGACAAGTACCTATGAAAAAATTTTTATTCGGCAATGACCCGCGACATCGAATAAATCGAATCGTAGCCGTCCCAATTCAAGCTGAAATCCAGCGTGCGGCTGAAGGGCACAATCCTATCAATACCGCGTGGACGATTAATCTTCACGAAATTTTTCAGTGCGCCAATTTCATATCCGAAATACGACAAAATTTAACAAGTACCTATGAAAAAATTTTTATTCGGCAATGACCCGTGACATCGAATAAATCAAATCGTAGCCGTCCCAATTCAAGCTGAAATCCAGCGTGCGGCTGAAGGGCACAATTCTATCAATACCGCGCGGACGATTAATATTCACGAAATTTTTCAGTGCGCTAATTTCATATCCGAAATACGACAGAGTTTGACAGCGCCCGCCGCAAATCGGCAAAATCTCCGTCAAATCCTGCGCGACGTATTCAAGGAAAAAGCCGCTGTTTCCCGCGTAATTCATTAAACCGGCGTCAATGTCAAAAATTTCTGCGCGAATGATTTTGTTATTTGCAGATTTTTTGAGCGCAGTTTTTTTATCAATGGCGAGTAAATCAAACTTCACGAGCTTATCGACAGCTTGAACCGCTTGCAAATTATATTCGCGGTCAACAATTTCCTGCAGATTTTGCCAAAAAATTTCACGCGCCGAATCCGTCTTCGCGCCCTGCCAAATAATTATTTTCGGCGAATTGCATGCATTTTGATCGTTCAAATAAGTTGCGTTGTAAAAATCCTGCGCGATACGATTTTTATTTTCAGCGTTCAAATATTCGTCGGCTTGAATCACGGCGATTGAATATCGGTCGGCGAAAGTAATTTCATTGGCGCGAAATTTCAGCGGCGATTTGCGAATCTCGGTAATCGTAGCGTCGCCGCCCCAAATCACGCGCGTATCGCAGACGCCGGAAAATAAATCGTTAATCTCGCGCTCGTGTCCGTATCGCACCATGTAAACGTACGCCGCCATTTCCGGAAATTCGCGCAGAGTTTTTTCAATGGCGCTGCAGATAATTTCAACCTGCGGAAAATTATTCGACGGCACGCGCACAATGTTAACGTTGCCCGCCATAAGCCCCGCCGCGAAACTGTAAGCGAAATTCACCGGAACATTCGACGGCGCAATGTGGAAAATTATTCCGCGCCCAATCCGATTTAAATTTTTATAAGCCGCCGCCATTTGCGAAGTCGACGCCCGCCTTATCCAAAATCCAAATGTCATAACGTCCGGAAAATTCCTAAACGCCAACAATTTTTTCGATACCGCGCTCAAAAATTCGCACGCTTCATTTGAAAATATTTCCAGCGGCTTGACTGATTCGATTTTTGAAAATTTTTCTGCGTCGCCGATTAAAAATTTAATGTTCAGCTGCATAGGTATCACTGCATCCTCTCAATTCGGCATTCGCCAGCCGCCCGATTATCTGAAAATATTTGCCTTTGCGCCCGCAAGGACAATCGTCCACGCCGAGCAAAACGCCTTCGTCTTCAGTCAACAGCGAATGTCCAGGATAAGATTTCGGCAACATCGACACAACTTGAACCACGCCGCGTTCGCCAATTTTGCAAACTGAAAAATCTTCCGCGCGCCGAATTATCACGTCAGAAAAAACGCTCGCGTGCAAATGCCCGTGCTCACATTCCGGATAAATGCAGCCGGTTTGCTCAACCATACCGTAATAACTGAAAATCTCATTGAGCCCGCAAACTTCATTTAGCGCGCGCCGAAATTCCGCCGGACTAACCGATTGCTCAACCATTTTTTTCCAGCCGCCGCCGTGAATTAAAACCGCATTGCTCAAATCCAGTTTCAAATTTTTTTCGCGCAGAACTTGATAAAAATATTTCCAAACCATAAACGTAAAACCGAACAGAAAAATCTTCCTGCCCGAATTTTCCGCGACGAACTCGGCGATTCTGTCAAACTGCAAATTCATATCGTCATCGAGCGCGTAAATACTTTTGCGCCCGAAAATCGAAAAGCCCAAAATCCCCGCCCCGCGCGCCGAAAACATTTGCCGATTTTTCAAAACGCTTGGGCTGTCGATTATTATCATTGGCATTCGCGCAGAGCCGGTTAAGCTGCTGACGATTTTTATCAGCGTTTTTTGCTGATTCAGCGAAGTTTCTTTGTCGAGGAAAATTTTTGAAACGCGCTGCCCCGAAGTTCCCGAAGACGTCATTGTCTTAAAAATTTCCGATTTGAGCACGCTGGCAAGTTCCGCTTCCTTGAAAAGCCGCACCGGCAGAAATGGCAAATCTTCAACGCCATTAACTGATTCTGCGCGAAAATTTATGGCGTCGGTTATTTTTTCGTAAGCCACGCAATTCGCCCTGTGAAATTCTGTCAAGCTCAGCAGATTTTTCAGCAGCAACGAATTTTTTTCGTCCTGCGCGAGTGCGAACGGCTCTATTGTCAGCAATTCTTCATAGCTCATAAAAATTCTCCAATTCGCTGTAGATAATTTTGCCGGACGCGTTTTTGGGAATTTCGGCGATAAATTTAATTTTGAGCGCGCTCGGATGCACATTAATTTTTTTGCTAAGGTAATTCAAAATCTCGTCGCGCAGATTTTCAGCGGTCACGAAGACAAACATTTTATCGTCGACGCCCGCCGCCGCCACTTCCGAAAGATTAAATTTCTGCCGCACAAGATGCTCAACTTCCTGCAAATTCACGCGCTTGCCAAACATTTTCAAAAAACGTTTCTTGCGCCCGACAATCGTATAGTAACCGTCCGCGTCGATTTTCGCAAGGTCGCCGGTTTCCAGGCGTTTATTTCGTTCGTCGCCCAAAATCAAATCCGCGCCGCTCTCCGCGTAACCAAGACTGACATTTTCGCCGTAATAAATCAGCTCGCCGTCGCCCGTCAATTCAAATCTGCCGCCAGGAATCGCCACGCCCATACAGCCGATTTTCTCAAGCGATTTTTCGGCAGGAAGATAGCCCATTCGCGCAGTCGCCTCCGCCGCGCCGTACATCACGAAAAATTTTTTGCCCGTCTTAGCGGCGTATTCGGCGAATTTCAAATGAGTTTCGGGGTCAAGTTTGCCGCCAGCCTGCGTAATAAATTTCAAATTCGGCAAATCCATTCGGAAAAACCTAAGCCGCTGTAACATTTCAAAAGTATAAGGCACGCCGTTAAGATTCGTCACGAAATTATTTTTGAGCGCCTGCCAAAATTCTTTTTGAAACAGCGTCTTTTCCGTTAGGACGATTGAGCCGCCGCTGTGAAGGTGCGTGTTGATAATCGACAAGCCGTAAACATAATTCATCGGCAGATTCGTAATTGAGCGCTCATTTTCGCCGAGCCGCAGATATTCAACGATAGATTTTGTATTGGCGGAAATATTTTCGTAACTTTGGCGAACGAATTTAGGGCTGCCGGTTGAGCCGGAAGTCGTCATTAGCAAAGCAAGTTTTTCATTCAAAGCGAAAGTTTCAGCGTTCGTCGCCAATAAATTATAGCCGCCCTGCTCATAAATTTTTTCATAGGCTGAATAATTTTCGCGCAGATTTTCCGGCAACCACAAAAATTTGGGGCGGTAAAGTTCCAGCAGATTTTTTACCAAATCCAAATCTAAATCGGCGTCAATCATAAGCGGCACAATTCCGCGATTCATAAATCCGACGTAGCCCGCCACCGACGCCACTGTGTTTGTGCAAAATAAAAAAATAAGGCAACGACCGCCGGCCGCGCCCGAAATTTCCTCCGCACGAATTTTCAAATCCTCGTACGTCAGAGTTTCATTTTCCGCGATAAGAGCCGTGTTGCCCGCGAATTTTCCTAAATCAAATATCATTTCACGCCTCAATGTCAACTTCGTAATTCGCCTTCAAAATTTCTTTGCCGTGCGCGTACGAGCTGAAATCCATAATGTCCTCAACTTCCATCATAATGTCAAAGGAATCTTCGATATTCGCCATCAAGCTCATATGACCGACCGAATCCCAAGCCGCTATGTCTTGATATTTCAAATTCGGCAAATCTTCAGCCGCCACGTTAAACGCGTCGATAAATGCCTTATCATATTTTTCCAAATTCGTCATATTATCCCCTCAAATTTTGAATAATCGTCGCAGAAATTTTTTCCGCAGTCAAACCGTACCTGTCAAGCAAAAATTCGTATTCAGCCGGCTTACCGTACATATCGGGCAGACCAATGAAAATTTGCGGCGGCGCAGATTTTTTATCGGCTTTGTATTCGGCAACAGCCCCGCCCAATCCGCCAATCGTGCTGTGTTCCTCGACAGTCACGATAAGTTTAGCAGTAGAAAAATATTTGTCAAGAATTTCAGTATCGAGCGGCTTAATCGTGTGCATATTGATAACCGCCGCGTTGATACCTTCGTTCTCTAAAATATTCGCCGCTTTCAATGCGTTTGCCGTCAAAGTGCCGACTGAAAAAATCGCAACGTCCGAGCCTTCGCGCAGAACAACAGCCTTGCCAATTTCAAAGTTATAATCGTCCTTGTAAACCATCGGCGTATTTAATTTGCCGGTCAAGCGAATGTACAGCGGCGCGTTGAAATTAATTGCGGCGTCCAAAACTTTCACAGCCTCGAACGCGTCAGCCGGCGCAACAATCGTCATATTCGGAATGGCGCGCATAATCGAAATATCTTCAATGGCGTAATGCGAATTTCCAAATATATCCATAGCCATACCCGCTTTAAATCCGACAATTTTAACAGGCAATTTCATATAGCCCAAATTTACTCGAACCTGCTCACAAGCGCGCATGGTTATAAAAGTCGTAAAAGTCACGGCAAAGGCATTCAATCCGGTTTTCGCCATACCCGCCGCAATTCCAATCATATTTTGTTCGGCGATACCAATGTTATAAAATTTATCCGGACAATCGCGCATAAATTTATTCAGCCCGCTGGAATTTCCTAAATCAGCCGTCAGCACAGAAATATTTTCGTCAGTTTTTGCGTAATCCGCAAGTTTGGTGAAAAATGAGCCGCTTTCGCCAAGCATTGAATAAGTTCTCAGCATTCGTTTATCCACAGTCATTTATTTCACCTCCGCGAGTGCGTCTTTGTATTGCTGTTCCGTCAAAGCCTTGTGATGCCACTCGAACTGATTTTCCATAAACGAAACGCCCTTGCCTTTAATCGTGTTGGCAACAATAACTTTTGGGCGGGAATTTTTATTTATTGTGCTGTTAAACGCATTGCACAGCGCGGAAATATCGTGACCGTCAACCTCGTAAGTGTCAAAACCAAATGATTCAAATTTCGCCGCCAAATCCTGTAAATCCATAATACTTGAAGTTTCGCCGTCGGACTGCAATTTATTTTTATCGACAATGACAATCAGATTATCCAGCTTGAAATGAGCCGCCGACATAATCCCTTCCCAAACAGAGCCTTCGTCACATTCGCCGTCGCCCAAAAGTACAAAGACGCGGCTATCAAGATTTTTCCGCTTAAATCCAAGCGCAACACCGACGCCTTGAGACAGCCCCATTCCCAAACTGCCGCCGGAAAATTCAATTCCTCGCGCAGGATTCATGACAGGATGCCCGCCAAGTTCGGATTCGTTTTGCTCAAAAGTTTTCAAATCTTCCAGCGGAAAATGCCCCGTGTGAGCCAGCGCCACGTACAAAGCCAAGCAACCATGCGCCTTGCTCAAAATAAAACAGTCATCTTTATTCATAACGCCGCCGTACAGGCAAGCCAGAATTTCAATCGCCGACAAAGCTCCGCCGAAATGCGCGCCATTTTTACCGCCCGCGCTGTACCCCGTTTCAATGACAGACAGCCGCATTTTTTTTGCCAGGGAATAGATTTTATCAACATCTAAGTCAATTACCCCCCCCCGTCCGATTCCGGCGAATGCGCCGCCGTCCACGCGAATATATTGACCGGTAATGTAATTTGACAAATCGGACGCCAAAAACAAAACGGTATTGGCAACTTCAGCGGGAGTGCCACGTCGTTTCAAGGCGGAGCGCTCGATAATATTTTGAGCAAGTTCTTGATTAAGTTCGTCGCCCATATCGGTTTCGATAATGCCAGGAGCAACGGCATTGACGCGAATATTGGTTTGCCCCAATTCGATTGACAAAGTTTTAGTCGCTCCGATAAGAGCTGATTTACTGCCGACGTAGCCGATTTGCCCGGGCGAGCCGTCAAGCGCAACGACGGACGAAATAAAAACGATACTGCCGCCGCTTTTCTGCATAAGCCGCGAAATGTATTGAGTCAACCTCATCTGCGCGAAAAAATTTACATCAAAAGTTTTGCGCATATTTTCAATCGGCGACATTTGAAACAAATTCGAATCAGCAAGGATACCGGCGTTGTTTACAAGAATATCAATTTGGCGTTTAGATTTGCGTATCGTCGTAACAGCCGCCTTCATAGCCTCGCTATCAGTCATATCGAAATAAAGCGGCGTAATTTCGACGTTGTATTTTTCAGCCAGATTTTTAATATTTTCGACGAACTCGGGATATTCTTTTCTCGCGCAGGCAAAAATATTCGCGCCGTTCTCAGCAAATTTTTCAAGGATAGCTTTACCGATACCGCGATTGCAACCGGTAATTATCGCGGTTTTATTTTTTAGCAACATAAAAATTTTTTCACCTCACTAACTTTGTCGTTTGCCGTATTCAGTTACGCCGCCGTCTACGCGAATAATTTGTCCGGTAATGTAACTGGAATAATCCGACAGCAAAAACGCCGCCGCATTCGCAATATCTGAAACTTTGCCGAATTTGCCAAGAAAAGTTGATTCAAGCTGAAGATTAACCGCGTAATCCGGCATGGTTGCGACCATATCAGTTTCCGTGACGCCAGGACAAATCGCATTGGCGCGAATCCCATTAACCGCTAATTCTTCGGAAAGACAGCGCGTCATACAAATCAGCGCCGCCTTCGACGCTCCGTAAGCAGATTTGCCGGAATTGCCGTCCTGCGCCGCCGACGAAGAAATATTAACGATACTGCCGCTTTTATTTCTAACCATCAGCTTAACGATGTACTGCGTCAAAAGAAACGGCGCAAAAAAATTGACTTCAAATTGGTTGCGGACATCTTCCATAGTGGTCATTTGAAAAAGCGCGTTAAGCGTGATACCGGCGTTATTTACCAGTCCATTCACGGGAATTTTTGTTGCGCGAATTTCGCCAATGCCGCGTTTAATTTCGTCCGCGTTTGTCAATTCAAAGTACACGGGAATAATTTTTGTATCGAATTTGTCAGCGATTTCTTTGCAATAATCGGTGTGTTGCTCGGTGAATTTTCGGGCGTGAGCGAATACATTTGCGCCCATTTCAGCGAAAGTTTCAACCATTTGCCTGCCCATACCTCGCGCAGTGCCTGTAACCAAAATATTTTTTCCGCTCAAAATTTTGTTTTTCATCAGCCCATGCCTCCGTCTATGCGAATAACTTGCCCCGTGAAATGCGAAGACAAATCCGACATCAGAAAAAGATACAATTTGGCAACTTCCGCGACTTCACCCAAACGCGGAATGTCCATCGTTTTAATTTTCGACGCAAGGATATTTTCCGGCAATTTGTCAGTCATAGGAGATTTGATAACGCCAGGAGCAATGGCATTGACGCGAATATTAAACTCGCCGAGTTCCAACGCCATGGTTTTCATTGCGCCAATAAGAGCCGCTTTGGACGCGCCGTAAGCCGTTTGTCCACGGTTGCCGTCCAGCGCCGATATGCTCGAAGTAAAAACTATACTGCCGACGGTTTTTTTGCGCTGCATCAATCTTACAATGTATTGAGAAAAAATTATCTGCGCGAAAAAATTTACTTGAAAAGTATCGAACAAATCTTTGTAAGTCACCATAGGAAAAAGCGCGTCATTATTAATTCCGGCGATATTTACCAGCCCGTGAATTTCTTCTTTGGCGGACTGAATTTTTTTCGCGGCGGCAACCACAGCGGCATTATCCGACATATCAAAATAAATCGGCGTGATTTTCACAGCGTTTTTATCAGCTAAATCTTTACAAAAATTTTCAAATTCGTCATTAGCCGCATAAGCGCAGGCAAAAACATTTGCGCCATTTTCAGCGAAAGTTTTAAGCGTCGCCTTACCAATTCCCTGCAGGCAGCCGGTTACAACAATATTTTTTCCCGTCAGCATATGACCCTTCCTTTTAAAATTATTTGTTTCTGTCAAAAAATCGCTCAAAATTTTTCTTGCGTGCGCTCAAATACATTTCTTTCGTACAATAAAATTCTTGCTGCTCCATTCCGTTAACAAAAAGTTCGTGCGGATATTGAATCTCTCCTGTATTCAATTCAAAGCCCATCCATTTGCCATTTTGCACGCTCTTAAAATTTTCCTTGACGACGTGCCCGTACTGAATATCAACAAATTGGTAAATATAATCCGTTGCCAGAAAAAGCCCTTCCATAAAAGCCGGATGTCGACCGTATTTATTATCGCCGAGCAAAAGCCGCCCCTTAATGCAACGGCGCGCCTTCAAATCAATATCAGTCCAGCCCGTCGTGCCAATCGGCGTATTTGTAGCTTTGTCAATAATTATCAGCAAACCTTGAGTATCGTCCGTCAAATATTTATTTTCGTACCATTGCTTTTCAAGTTCCATCGTCAGCTTAAATGGCTGATTCAAAAATTTATTTATTTCGGGGTCATTTCGCCAATCGACAACGCACTGAAAATATTTGGGCGAAATTTCTTCAAGAATACAATATCTGCCTTCAATGCGCAGGGGAAAATTACCTTTATCTAACAAAAAAATTTCACCTCGATTAAAGCATTCTGCGCGCACCAATGTAGCGGGAACTGTAATAGCTGTCGTACAGTGAAGAAACTGTAACGCCGTAAGTGGAGCTGGCGTGAATAAATTCGCCATTGCCAATGTAAATGCCGCAATGGGACGCGCCGTAAGTGTAAGTCGTGAAGAAAACTTCGTCGCCAGGAATTAAATCTGCGCGAGAAACCGGCGTTCCGCATTCGAATTGATAATCGGCAGTGCGCGGCAAATTGACGCCAATGCTGGCGTAAATCTGCTGAGTGTAAGCCGAGCAGTCAATCCCGTAGTAAAGCGAATTGCCGCCGAAAACGTAAGGGGTACCAATATATTGCATGGCGTTATTGATAAGGCGGCGCGTGATTAAATTCGAGCCGCGGCTAATTTCCGGCATAGCCCGCCCCATTAACGCCGCGTAAGTTTTATCGCCAATAAGCCCGTCAACCGTCATACCGTGAGTTTTTTGAAAATCTTTGACAGCCTCAACCGTCGCAATTCCAAAATCGCCGTCAGCAATAACATCATAGCCCATTCGCTCTAACCGCGCCTGCACTTCAGCAATTTCTTTGCCTTGATCGCCGTGCCGAAACGCTATCGCCGCAAAGCTCGTTGAACTTGCCAGCATAAACATCATCACCAACGCCAACGTTCGGAAAATCATAAATCGAAACCACCTTTCAAAAAAAGACTCAAACATTATACCAGCTCATTATGATTAAAGACTGAATTTAAAATTCGTCGGCGTGCGCACTCATTCCGCGAATGCAAATTTCCATAACCGTATCGAGCGGCAAGCCTAAATCTTCAACGCCACGATTGATAACGTCACGGTCGCATTTCGCCGCAAAGCGCTTGTCTTTGAATTTTTTCTTCAAACTTTTAACGCTCATGCCGTCAAATTTTTCTGGACGCATCAATGAATACGCGTGGATAATCCCCGTGAGTTCGTCGACTGCAAATAAAGATTTCTGACAATCGGTCGTAGGTTTAACCGTGACGGGGTGCAAACCGTACGCGTGCGAAATAATTGTATCAATATCTTCAGCGTCAACGCCTTCCGGTTCGAGAAGTTCACGCACGTGCAGGCAATGTTCCTCCGGAAATTTTTCAAAGTCAACATCGTGCAAATAGCCAATCGCCGCCCAATGCTCCTTGTCCGCGCCGAAATGTTCAGCCATTGCCTCCATTGCCGCACTAACCGCCGCCGCGTGTGTGAATAAATGTTCCTCGGTCGTGTGCTTGTGCAAAATCTCTTTCGCGCGCTCCAATGTCAATTTGCTCATAAATTCGCCCCTTTATAAAAATTTTTCAAACGCAATATTCGCCCGCTCAAACGGAAATCTTTTCCTGTCAACGGGAATTTCATTAAAGCCAAATTTGCGGTACAGGTGAACGCCCGCCGCGCATTTCGTGTTCGACACAATCAAAATCTTGTCAATGCCCTTCGCCCGCGCATAATCGATACACGCTTGAAAACACAAAGTACCCGCGCCCTTAACTTCGCCGGTTGACGCGAATTTGGCAATTTCCCATTCGCCGTCCGCCATCGGCGCAATAAAACAGCACGCCAAAACTTTATCGTTATCGTCCAGCGTGAAAAAAATTTCGCCGCCCTGCGCGAACATTTCCTCAAAACTGTTAAAGAATGAAATATCTTCCGCCTCAAGCACAAACATTTCGCGAATCCACGCCTTGTTCATTTCGATAAAAATTTCTTTGAATTTCGGCTCATAAGGCACAACCCGCATTTAAACGCCCCTTTCCAAAATATTTTTCAAAGCTTGACCGGTGTAGGAATTTTCAACCTGCGCGACTTTCTCCGGCGTGCCAAATGCAACCAATTCGCCGCCGCGGGCGCCGCCGTCCGGTCCTAAATCTATAATATAATCTGCATTTTTAATCACGTCAAGATTATGCTCAATAATAATTACGCTGTCGCCGCGCTCAACCAGCCGCTGAACTACGCCAATCAATTTTTTCACGTCGTCGAAATGCAAGCCCGTCGTCGGCTCGTCCATAATGTAAATATTTTTCAGCTGAGTAATCGGGCGCGCCAACTGAGCCGCCAATTTCACGCGCTGACTTTCGCCGCCGCTTAAAGTATTCGCCGGTTGCCCCAATTCAATGTAACCCAAACCAACGTCGCTCAAAACCTGCAGCATTCGCGCAATTCCAGGAACATTGCCGAAAAATTCAAGCGCCTCGTCAACCGTCATGCTCAAAACTTCGGCGATATTTTTGCCTTTGTACTTGACTTCAAGCGTCTCTGCGTTAAAGCGCGCGCCCTTGCAAACGTCGCACGTCACATAAACATCGGGCAGAAAATTCATCGGGATTTTCAAAACGCCATTGCCGCCGCAAGTCTCACAGCGCCCGCCTTTGACATTGAAACTGAATCGACTGGAATTGTAGCCTCGAATCTTCGAACCCTGCGTTTCCGCGAACAAATTTCTAATCCTGTCAAAAATTTTCGTGTACGTCACAACATTTGAGCGCGGCGAGCGCCCAATCGGATCTTGATCAATTTTAATGATCGTGCTGACGCCAAATTTTTTCAAAGTGTCGGTGTCTTTAATCAAGCGCGGGTAAACAATTTCGTCAATGAGCGTCGACTTGCCGCTGCCGCTGACGCCGGTTATAATCGTCAAAACTTCGAGCGGAATTTTCACGGCAAGATTTTTCAAATTATTGGCGTTGAGATTTTCAAAGCTGATAAAATTTTCCGCCGCACGCCGATTAGCGGGAACAGGAATTTTCGCCCGCCCGCTCAAATATTCGCCCGTCAATGAATTTGGATTTTGCGAAACTTCGTCCGCCGTGCCCTGCGCGATAACTTCGCCGCCGTTTTTGCCCGCGCCGCGCCCAATATCCACGAGCATATCAGCCGCCCGCATTGTTTCTTCGTCGTGTTCGACCACAAGCAAAGTATTCCCCAAATCGCGCAGATTTTTCAGCGTCTCCAAAAGTTTCTGATTGTCATGTTGGTGAAGTCCAATCGAAGGCTCGTCCAAAACGTACAAAACGCCGGTTAAAGCCGAGCCAATTTGCGTCGCCAATCGGATTCGTTGAAATTCACCGCCCGATAAAGTTGCAGATTTTCTTGACAAAGTTAAATAATCCAGCCCGACGTCGCAGAGAAATTTCAGCCGCGATTTAATTTCTTTGAGGACTTGCCGCGAAATTTTTTTATCGGTATCGTCAAGCCGATTTTCCAGCTCAATGAAAAAATTGCCGCAACTTTCGACCGACATATCCACAACCTGCGCGATATTTTTTTCGCCAACAGTAACCGCCAGCGCAACCGGATTCAAGCGCTGCCCGTGACAATCGGGGCAAAGTTCAAAGGCGTCGTCGTTCGTCTTAAATTCGTGAACCGCCTGCATCCATTCGAACATACTTTCCCAATTCAGCTGTTTAAAAATCCTGCCCAATCCGCCGCATTTTTCGCAAGCGCCGCGCGGACTGTTAAACGAAAAAAGTTGCGGCTCAATATCCGGCAAACTTATCCCGCAGTCGACGCAAGCATTTTTTTCGCTGAATGTCAAAGTTTCGCCGTCAGTTTTCGCGTAGACAACGCCGTTGCCGAATTTCAGCGCAGTTTCGAGCGAATCCGCCAAACGCGAACGAATCTCCGCGCGAATTATCAGCCGGTCAACAACAAGCTCAATCGAATGCTTTTTCGTTTTGGCAAGTTTAATTTCTTCGTCAAGGTCGCGCAGTTCGCCGTCGACTTGCACCCGAACAAAGCCCGAAGTTTTCAGCCTGTCAAAAATTTCTTTGTGAGTGCCTTTCTGCTGATTGACAATCGGCGCAAGCAAAGTAAACCGCGTGCCTTCGGGCAATTTCAAAATCTGCGCGAGAATCTGATCAAGACTTTGGGCAGTAACGGGCTTGCCGCATTTTGGGCAGTGCGGTTTACCAATTCGCGCGAAAAGCAGCCGCAGATAATCGTAAATTTCCGTGACAGTGCCGACAGTCGAACGCGGATTGTTATTCGTGGTTTTCTGGTTAATGGCAATGGCGGGGCTCAGCCCTTCGATTAATTCAACGTCGGGCTTATCGGGCAAACCGAGAAATTGACGCGCGTAACTCGAAAGGCTCTCCATATAACGGCGCTGTCCTTCAGCGTAAATCGTATCAAACGCCAGGGAACTTTTGCCGCTGCCGCTTACGCCGGTTATCACAACAAATTTTTCACGCGGAATTTCAACGTCAACATTTTTCAAATTGTGGACGCGAGCGCCGCGCACTTTTATAAAATCCAAAAAAATCTCCCCTGTAAAAATTTCCGCTATTTTATATTTTTTATCCGGATTTGGCAACAGCTTGCCACGCACGATATTTTTTTGTAAAATTGCGCCGAGGTGATAAATATGCTTAGAAAATTGCTTGATAAGGACGCCGACAAAATGTTGGAGTGGATGCACGACGAAACAGTCAATCAGAATTTTAGATTTGATTTTGCCGGTATGACGAAAGAACGCGCGCTGAATTTCATTGCAAACAGTTTCACGGAGGAAAATCAGCATTTCGCGATTGTCGACGACAGCGACGAATATCTCGGCACAATCAGCTTGAAAAATATTTCGACGGTTGACAAAAATGCTGAATACGCCATTGTCGTTCGGAAAAGTTTTTGGGGTACGGGCGTTGCGAAAAAGGCTACGGACGAAATTTTGAAATACGCCTTCGAAAATTTGAAACTGCACAGAGTTTATCTGAATGTGCTTGACGAAAATATTCGCGCCAATAA
Organism: uncultured Selenomonadaceae bacterium; assembly: GCA_905235685.1. GTDB lineage: Bacteria > Bacillota > Negativicutes > Selenomonadales > Selenomonadaceae > Quinella. The sequence continues at coordinate 3,201 of CAJOMO010000025.1, read as the reverse complement.
ATTTTACCAAAAATATGGTTTCATTTATGAAGGACAATTCAAGCAACATTTGAACTTGAAAGTCAAAATCGGGGGGGGGTACAAGCTACAAGGATTTGAATTGGTACGCGCTCATAAACGATGAGGCTTGACAAAGCGCGGCGAATTGATTATCATTGCAGAAAAATTTGGTGATTCGAAATCGGAAGCCAGCGAGTTTGGAGTTCGCGGGCTTTTTTGCGTTTAAGGGGCTGTGCGTGATGTTCAAACTGGCGAAAATTTTTTTAGCGGCGATAATGGCGTCGGGATTTTTAATGAGCGGCTGCGGGCGTCAAGAAATTTTGAATGTATCGTACGATCCGACGCGCGAACTTTATCACGCCTACAATGAAGAATTTCAAGCGCATGTGAACGGCGAAGTTACCGTAACGCAATCGCACGGCGGCAGCGGCAAGCAGGCGCGCGCAGTTATCGAAGGCACGGAGGCTGACGTTGTAACTTTGGCGCTGGCGTATGACGTGATTAAAATTCAAAACGCCGGCTTGATTGACGCGGGCTGGGAAAATGAATTTCCGGATAATTCTTCGCCGTACACCTCAACGATGGTTTTTCTTGTTCGCGCAGGCAACCCGAAAAATATTCGCGATTGGGACGATTTGACGCGCGACGACGTTGAAATTGTTACACCGAATCCGAAAACTTCGGGCGGCGCTCAGTGGAATTATCTTGCGGCGTGGGAATTTGCGCGGCGGAAATTTGACGGCGACGAAAATTTAATTCGCGGCTTTGTGCAGAAAATTTATCAAAATGCGGTTGCGTTGGACAGTGGCGCGCGCGGTTCGACTGTCAGCTTTGTTCAGCGCAGAATTGGCGATGTTTTAATTTCGTGGGAAAATGAGGCGCTGCTTGCAATGAAAGATTATCCTGGCGAATACGAAATTATCACGCCGAGCCTTAGTATTTTGGCTGAGCCGAGCGTTGCGGTTGTCGATAAGGTTGTTGACCGGAAAGGCACGCGCGAAGTTGCCACGGAATATTTGAATTATCTTTATTCGGACGCAGGGCAGGAAATTGCCGCACAGAATTTTTATCGTCCGCGTAACCAAAAAATTTTGGCGAAGTACAATTACATTTTCAAGCCGCTGGATTTATTCACGATTGACGAGGCGTTTGGCGGCTGGTTGAAAGTTCACGACGAACATTTTGCAGACGGCGCGATTTTCGACCAGATTTATCAGCAATAAAAAAAGCCCAACGCTTTTACACGTCGAGCCGCGAATAAAAATTTAATTTGTCAATTCTCCAAGCCCAAAATTACTTGTGCCAATGAGCCGCGGATTTTCCTGCTGAATAGTGGCGGCGGTTTTGCTTTGGGAAATAATTTTTCCGTTTTCGTCAAAAACCGTGACAATCGCCGAGCCGTCCGAAAGAATTTGCGTCATAGTTTGAGTTTTTTGACCGCGCATATTTTCTTCGTCGTAATTCGCGGGCTTGCCGTTTTTGAGATTGTCGAGAACTTTTGAGAAAGTTTCAGCGTAACTGCCTTGAGAATTTTTCTGCGCGAGGTAATTTTGACTCCAGCCGTTTATCGAATTAATTTTCATAGTAAAACCCCCTTGAATGTTTATCGTAGAATTGAAGCAGGTGATTTAGTTGACTACAAAAGAATTGACGACGAGCGCGGTAATGGCGGCGTTCGTATTTTTAGCAACATTCGTGCCGAAAATCCCGATACCGTTGGGCTACGCGCATTTGGGCGACGCGGCAATATTTTTAGCGGTAATATTTTGCGGGCGGCGCGTAGGAATTTTGAGCGGCGTTATCGGCTCGGCGCTGGCAGATTTAATCAGCGGTTTTCCAATCTGGATAGTTCCGACGATTTTAATCAAAGCGGCGGAAGCGGAAATATTTTGGCGGCTGCGCGAAAAATTTTTGTTGGGGTTAATCGTGGCAAGTTTGGCAATGGCGGCGGGCTACACTTTGACGGGTGCGTTTTTGTACGACAGCCTGGAATTGGGCTTAGCGTCGACGCCCGGGCTTTTGCTGAAGGCGGCGGTAAATATTTTTGCCGTGATAATTTTAAATGCGGCGTTAAAAAATCGATTGAGGTGAGCTATGAAAAAATTAAATTCCGGCGAAATTCCGGCGGAAGTTTTAGATTTCGCGATTTCGGAGCTGAAGAAAATTCGCAGCGGCGAAATAATCTTCGTCGCGCAGGACGGCTACCTAATGCAGGTTGAAGTCAATCAGCGGCGGCGTTTGGCGGATTGGGAAACAGATTTGCCGGATTGGAGCGCGGAACTTTGCGCCAATATTCGCAAGCAGATTGTCAAGGGATTTTCGACTCTGGCGTATGGGCGGCTGGTTATCAAAATTCAGAAAGGTCGCGTCGTTCAAATCGAGCGCACGATTCAACATAGATTCACCGGTTTGGACGGCGAAGGTATTTGATTAGGATTTAGGATTTAGGATTTAGGGGCTAGGGAATAGTGATTTTTGTTAGGAGGAAAAAATTTTTATGGTTTATGAGAATTTTCAAGAGTTAATTGGACGGACGCCGCTTTTTCATTTGAAAAATTTTGAGCGCGCGAATAATTTGCAGGCGAAAGTCATTGCGAAATTGGAATATTTTAATCCGGCGGGCAGCGTCAAAGATAGAATTGCATGGGCGATGATTGAAAAAGCCGAGCGCGAAGGCAAACTTACGAAGGGCACGACAATTATTGAGCCGACGAGCGGCAATACCGGCGTTGGACTTTCAGCGGTTGCGGCGGCGCGCGGTTACAAAATTATTATCACGATGCCGGAAACTATGAGCATTGAGCGCAGGAAAATTTTGCAGGCGTACGGCGCGGAATTGGTTTTGACTGAAGGCGCTAAGGGTATGAAGGGCGCGATTGCCAAAGCCGAGGAACTTCACGCGCAAATTAAAAATAGTTTTATTCCTGGTCAGTTCGTCAACCCCGCGAATCCGGAATGCCACAGAAATACTACCGGTCCGGAAATTTGGGCGGATACTGACGGCAAAGTTGATATTTTTATTGCGGGCGTTGGTACGGGCGGCACTTTGTCGGGCGTCGGTGAATTTTTGAAGTCAAAAAATCCTGCCGTGAAAGTTATTGCAGTTGAGCCGGACAGTTCGCCGGTTTTGTCGACGGGTAAGGCGGGCGCTCATAAGATTCAAGGTATTGGCGCGGGCTTTGTTCACGATACGCTCAATAC